>CAMWSM010000001.1 GCA_947176915.1 uncultured Porphyromonadaceae bacterium
GGGATATTATCTGTTGAATGTAAGATGGATAGGACTATATGTCCACTTTCAGAAAGAGAAACTTTGAAAAAACTCTGAAAATGTCTACTTTTGCAAAAGAAAATTTACTGAAAAACAACTCAGTGTCTATTTTCATAAATAATAACTATTAAAAAATTTTTTTAGTGTCTACTTTTTGAGGCTGGTACAGTGAGGCAGTGAACTTTTTGAGGCTGGTACAATTTATACCGAAAAACGTTTGAAAAGGGAGGTTTTTTATACCGAAAAACGTTTGAAAAGGGAGTGTTGTTTTACCTAAAAACGTTTGAAAAGGGAGTATAAATATTGTTTTTTACATTTTAAAAGTGTATTTTTGCAAAGAAATTAATTACTAATCATCTCATTATATTCTTGGTTCAATGCTCTATCGAAAAATAGCACAAAAAATTGAAAAATATCTGTCGCAACAGTCAGATAGAATTATGATTGT
The DNA here is from genome assembly GCA_947176915.1 of uncultured Porphyromonadaceae bacterium. Classification (GTDB taxonomy): domain Bacteria; phylum Bacteroidota; class Bacteroidia; order Bacteroidales; family Muribaculaceae; genus Lepagella. The sequence goes on from CAMWSM010000001.1 coordinate 470, forward strand.
AAGCGGTGCTCGCCAAATCGGGAAATCTTTCATCATACGTCATGTTGGCTCAAAATTATTTTCTAATTACATAGAACTCAACCTTATTAATGATAAGAGCATGCGTGAAGCTTTCTCTATGGTGAACAACATTGAAGACTTTCATCTAACCCTTAGTCTATACTCAGGTATGAAACTTGGTAGTTATAATGATACTCTTGTGTTTATTGATGAAATCCAAGAGTGCCCCAACTTGTTAACACTTTTGAAATTTCTTCGTGCTGAAAATAAATACCACTATATCACCAGTAGTTCTCTGCTTGGTGTGACACTCAGACAAACACATTCCATACCTGTCGGATCAATTGAGATTATAAACATGTTTCCCCTTGATTTTGAAGAATTCTTGATTGCTAACGGAATAGGTAAAGAAATTATTGAATATCTACACAACTGTTTTATCCAGAACGAGACTCCCAAACAGGATATCCATAGCCGTATAATTGATATTTTCCGACGTTATCTTCTTGTTGGAGGATTGCCGGCGGCTGTTAATGAATATCTCAACTCTCATAACCTTGTAAAGGTTAGAGCTATTCAGCGTGACATTCATACCCTCTACGCTGCAGACGCAGCCAAATATGATGACCAAAAACGTTTGAAAATAACTCGTCTCTATAATCTTATCCCCTCCAATATGGAGAATAAAAAGAAAAGAGTGGTCTACAAGGATATAGAGAATAAAAATTGGAAAAAAGCAAACGATTATGAGGAGGAGATAGAATATCTGATTTCCTCCGGAATTTCTTTGGAAGTAAAGGCAATTTCTAATCCGAAATTTCCATTGATTGAGACCGAAAGCAAGAATCTGTTAAAACTTTATCTGAACGATGTCGGACTTCTTTCATATATACTTTACAACTTGAATCCTATGCCAATACTGAAAGATGAAAAAAGTATAAATCTTGGTTCGGTATATGAATGTGTCATAACAACCGAACTTGCCGCACATGGTCATAAACTCTTCTATTATGACAATCGTAATTATGGAGAAGTAGACTATTTGATCGATGATTATCAATCGTTACATGTAGTGCCTCTTGAAGTGAAGTCCGGCAAAGATTATAGGATTCACAGTGCTTTAACCCGATTTGTTTCCACACCAGACTATCATATCGAAAGAGGTTACGTATTATCCAATTCGAGCGAAATAAAAGAAAATAACCGCATAATATACATTCCTGTCTACATGGTGATGTTCTTTAATGCAGCAGGGCCGGAAACTGAAATGATTCCTATTTGACACCGATAAAAATGCAAGCATGGGGTCATGTCTACCTTGACACAACCCCATGTTTACCGGTCTCATTGGGATGATAGGGTCGTTACCCCTATCAATATCTACGGAAAGATGCTGTTGAGCCAATCCACGATTAGCTTGAGAGTTTCTTCCGAAATATCCCCTTTCAGCAACGCATATTCCTGAGGTAGCCCTGTGGAGCACTCAAAAAAGAGATGATTATGTCCCGGCAGAATCATGCACTCGGCATTATAATTTATCTCTTTGATGTGCGCAAGATTCTTCGCCAACACCTGATAATCCTTCTCCCCATTCAATGCCAGCCAACGCTTATTGACGGCGCGTATTGCTTCAGTTGGATCAGTGCGTAGAAATTCACGATACCAGGGTGAAAGGAGAGTTTCCACTTGTAATTCCACCTGCTTCTTTACTATGGGTAAATTGAACTGCTCGCCCAATTGATCGGATAATAGAGTTGTGAGCTGAGTCTTTGCTTCCTCATAAGGTAGCTCACTTTTACTAATCTCCAATAGTTTTTTCTGCATAGGCTCTCCCTCAAACCGTCCCATCATAGCCGTTGTGACAGCTCGTGCCTGTTGCAGGATTATGGAATCTCCGGGATAGGAAGGAGTGGCCAGAGTAATTATAAAATCGCATTTTGGATTTTGTGCAAGATTGACAGCAATCAATCCTCCCTCAGAATGTCCCAAAACACCCTTCTTTATATTCGGAGCTACTGAATCCATCCATTCCAATCCAGCGGCTATATCACCGGTGAGAGTGGCGGTTGTAGCGTTAACCACATCCCCTGAAGATTTCCCTACTCCCCTATCATCAAGGCGAAGCACGGCATAACCCTCCTTAGATAGTCGTTCTGCTATCGCTCGAAAGGGGCGGTGGTTGAGCATTGTCTGCATCGAGAAAGGAGAGAGATGTCGCTGTTTCTGCCTCCTCAGATTGAGCGAATGCCATCAAGCTAATTACTGATAAAAGTAGAGAGAATATTAGTTTCTTCACTTTTTGCTTAATTTATTTGTCTACTCCTATCTGTCGATTTTTTTCATCAAATCGGCTACGGCTGCTGCCGGCGTCTGAGCGGCTTCAAGACATTTGATGAATTGAGAGCCTATTATCGCTCCGCTGCTGTAGCGGCACGCTTCATCGTAGGTGCCTTTGTTGGATATGCCAAAACCTATCAGGCGCGGATGACGGAGATTCATATTGTTTATGCGGCGGAAATAATCCACTTGTTCCTCCGTAAATCTGTCGCGGGCTCCGGTAGTAGACGCTACAGAGACCATGTAGATGAAGCCTTCGCAATGCTCGTCAATAAGACGTATACGTTCCTCTGATGTCTCAGGGGTGATGAGCATTATCACCGGAATATCATATTTCTCGCTTAAAGATTTGTAATCCCTCAGATAATTGGCAAAAGGCAAATCCGGGATAATAACGCCATCTACTCCGGCTTCTTTGGCACGACGGAAGAAATTCTCCTCCCCCATCTGCATAATCGGATTTATATAGCCCATTGCTATAAAAGGGGTGTCGGGATTTCTCTTTCTCGCTTCCTCAACCTGATCGAGCAAAAGACGAAGATTCATGCCGTTTTTCAACGCTATAGTGCCGCTATGCTGTATCACAGGTCCGTCTGCCATAGGATCCGAGAACGGTATCCCCACCTCTATCATGTCGGCTCCACCTTCACAAAGAGCATCCATGACCTCCACTGTGGAGTCAAGCTTGGGAAAACCGGCTGTGAAATAGACGGAAAGCAAATCTTTTTTCTTTATATCAAGCAATTTCTGCAATCTATTCATTTCCTTATCTTTTTAAAAAATTTTCTTATTAGATCCACATCCTTCTTTGCCGGCGAGATTTCAAAACGGCTGTTTAAATCCATACCGGCAAAAGAATTATGCCTTATCCCCTTCACCAACTCCATATCCTCAGGTCCTATTCCTCCGCTTAACAGAAAAGGGGTCTCTCCCGTATAGCCCTGAAGCAGATTCCAATCGAATTTCCTTCCCGTCCCACCTCGTGAAGCACCCGATGTGTCAAACACAAACATATCTATATAATCTTGGTAGTCAGGGAGACTCTTCAGGCTCTCTTCCCCTTTAATCCCGATTGCCTTGAACACAGTCAGCCCCTTTTCATGCAAAATCCGGCAGTCGGCAGGAGATTCATCACCATGCAGTTGAACCGTGCGGAAACCATACCTCTCCACTAATTGCATGACCGACTCGGGCTTCATATTGACCGTTACGGCTACCGGCTCAACTCCCTCAGGAAGATTTTTCAACACGTCAGGATTCATTTCGCTGCAATCTCTCGGAGAGGGAGGAAAGAATATGAAACCCATATAATCAGGATGCTCTTTACCTATTTCTGCCACATTTAAGGCTTCCCTCATTCCACACACCTTGATTTTCATAACCCGGAGCATTTGTTCAATCCACGTGTCTCACTCTCAAATTCCACGAAACGGCGTAGTGTCTCTCCGGGTGAGGATGTCTTCATAAATGCCTCTCCGATAAGAAAACCGTCAAAGCCCTTATCACGAAGTTTTATCATATCGGTAGCCGTATGTATTCCGCTTTCCGCTATTTTAACAGCATCCTGCGGCAGACTTTCAATTATGCGTGAGGCGTTTCCTATATCTGTTACGAATGAAGTGAGGTCTCTGTTATTGACTCCCACCAAGTCGGCATCCTTGGGAATAGAGGCTATCTCCTCCTCACTGTGTATCTCAACAAGAGTCTGCATCCCTAATTCATGGGCTTTATCATTAAGAGTCATTATCTCTCCGGCAGGAAGCATCGCCGCTATCAAGAGGATGGCATCAGCTCCAAATTGTCTTGCCTGATAAAGCTGATATTCATCCACTATGAATTCCTTTCTCAGCAAGGGCAATCCAGGAGCCCACAGCCGGGCAACGGCAAGGTCGGTAAGACTTCCCCCGAAGTAAGGAGTATCGGTCAGAACCGACATCGCTGAGGCACCCCCTTCGAAATATTCCCTCGCTATATCCTTCACCTCGCTCATGGGATTGATCTCCCCTTTCGAGGGTGAACGGCGCTTATGTTCAGCAATAATCCCGCTCCCGTTGAGAATGGACATCTTCACCGATAGAGGGGAACGGTTATTCTCAGCCGCCATCTCGCGCAAGGCTTCCAAGGGGAAGAGTCTTTTCATAGCCTCCACCTCAACTCTTTTTGTAGAGGCTATCTTTCTGAGTATGTTCTCTCCCATTTTTATCAGGAATTGATTTCTACAAACCTGCGGAACTTATCAAGTGCTGCACCGCTATCAAGAGATTCCCTCGCCACATTCACGGCATTCTCGATAGACAGCTCCGGATCAAGAGTCTTGAGGGCGAAAGCGGCATTGGCTGTTACGCAATCTCTCTTGGCTTGTGAAGCCTTACCGGTCAGCACCTCGTCAAACACCTTTGCAGCCTCCTCAACTGTATCGCCTCCGAAAAGGTCTTCCTGTCTTACGGGTCCTAATCCCAGAGCTTTTGCATCCAGCACCATCTCCTTCTCCGTATTCACAACCTTAAACGGTGATGTAAGGGAAATCTCGTCATATCCGTCGAGAGAGTGCACTATCGTGCAGTTTATCCCTTCATTCTGTGCTATATAACGGTAAAGACGCATCAATTTCAGATTATACACTCCCAACAACTGATTCTTGGGAAGCGTGGGGTTGACGAGAGGGCCCAGCATATTGAAGAATGTGCGCATCTTCAACGATTTCCTCACAGGTCCAACACTCTTTAAGGCAGGACTGAAGAATGGAGCATGAAGGAACGCAACTCCGCTTTCTTCAAGCGATTTTCTAAGCTGATCCTGATCTGAAGTGAACTTCACACCGTGCTGCTCCAGAACATTGGAGGCTCCTGAGACAGAACTTGCTCCATAGTTGCCATGTTTTACAACTTTTCTCCCCGCTCCTGCCACAACGAAACATGAGGCTGTGGAGATATTGAAGGTGTTTTTACCATCACCTCCGGTGCCCACTATGTCTATCGCCTCATCCGTGCCGAGATCAACTGCCACACGGCGCTGAAGAATAGCATCACGGAAACCGGTCAGTTCATCCGGAGTTATGCTGCGCATCAGATAGACTGTCATAAAGGCTGATAACTGATTGTCATTATATTTGCCGTCAGCTATATTGAGCATTATGTCTCTTGCCTCAGTCCGGCTCAGACTCTTATGCTCGAATAATGTGGATAATATTCTGTTCATTTTAATGATATAGGAAATTGGAGATGATTTTTACACCATTCGGCGTCAACACCGATTCAGGATGAAACTGCACGCCATGAATGTCAAGACTCTTATGACGCATCGACATTATCTGCCCCTCGGCATCACGGCTCGTTACCTCAAGACAGTCCGGCAGTCCGTCGTTGCTTACAATCCAGGAGTGGTAGCGCCCTATCGGGAAGGTCTCCCCCAACCCCTCGAGGATATAGTCGGGCGAAGTCAAATAGGCTTCTGTCTGTACTCCATGATAGACATCGGAAAGATTTTCGAGTTTTCCTCCGAAATTCTCCCCTATGGCCTGATGTCCGAGACAGACTCCAAGAATAGGTTTCCTCTCTGCATACTCCTTAAGCATATCCATAAGGATTCCTGCCTCGGATGGTATGCCGGGACCCGGAGAAATTATTATCTTGTCATACTTCTCAATCTCCGGAAGGGTGATTTTATCGTTCCTGACCACATCCGGTACAATTCCCAACTCGCGCACACAATGCACAATATTGTATGTAAAGGAATCGTAATTGTCAAGAATCAAAATTTTGGCTTTTTTCTTATCATCCATATCTATTTATCTATTCTCTCTTATATTTTAAATCCCCAATCACCCAATCACCCAATCACCTCAAAACCTCTCCGCCAAACTCACAGCCTTGACCAGCGCTCCAAGCTTATTTTTTGTCTCCTGAAGTTCATTCTCCGGAACAGAACGTGCAACCACCCCACCCCCTGATTGAGAATAAAGCCTGTTATCCTTGCTTAGGAAACTGCGGATTGTGATCGCCTGGTTGATGGAGCCGTCAAATCCGAAGGTTCCTATACAGCCTGCGTATGTAACACGGCTGTGAGGTTCTATCTCGTTGATAAGCTGCATAGCCCTGACTTTAGGAGCGCCGCTCAAAGTGCCTGCCGGCAATGTTTCTCCGAACAGCTTATAGACATCGGCATCTTCAGGCAAATCAGCTACAACCCGGCTCACCATGTGAATTACATGAGAATAAAATTGTATCTGTTTGAGATATTCCACGCTCACTTTCCCTCCGCTGCGGCTTAAGTCGTTGCGGGCAAGATCCACAAGCATTATATGTTCGGCATTCTCTTTCGGGTCCCGAAGAAGCTGTTCGGCAAGTTCGTGGTCTCTCTTGTCATTTCCCGTGCGTCGGAATGTTCCGGCTATCGGGTCGATATAGGCCTTTCGATCTGCCGTTACGCGGAAATGTGTCTCGGGAGACGAGCCGAATACCTTAAAGCTTCCGAAATCGAAGAAGAAAAGATAAGGGGAAGGGTTGACAGAACGCAATGCTCTGTAGACATTAAATTCATCTCCTGTAAACCCCTGAGAAAATCTACGCGAAGGAACAATCTGAAAGACATCACCGCGTTTCGCATGTGCTATCCCCCTCTTCACCATCTCTATATACTCTTCATCAGTAACGGGCGACTCCAGATCATCCTTAGCCTTAAATGGATAAAGGGCTATGTTGTTGTTACGTATTATTGAAAGCAGTTCCTCTGTATGGCTCTCCTCACCCTCCGGAATATTCTCGATGATGGTCATTTCGTTGCGGAAATGATTCATCTGGATGATGAAGCGATAGAGGATGTATTGCATGTCCGGAATATCGGCAAGCTTCTCCTCCCTCTTCCGGATCGGAACCGAAGGCTCGAAATATCTCACAGCATCGTAGGCGGTAAAACCCAACAGTCCGTTAAACAATCCCCTCTCCGGCACACACTTTTTGAAGGTCTGAATATAATCTTTAAGGGCATCCGTAACATTTTCAGCCGGAGAATCGCTTTCCCTTCCATCAGGATAGACTCTCTTGATCCGCTCATTGACTACTGAAAACGAACCTATTGGATCCACACCTATAAGGGATACTGAGTTTTGCGACGTATGATAGTCGGAACTCTCAAGGAGCGCCGAACATGGAAAAAGATCGCGTATCTTTAAATATAGACCCACCGGAGTCTCCAAATCAGCCGGCAATGTCGTTAATTTCTGTCGTAGTTCCATAATTCTTAATTCTCAACTTTCAATTTTCAACTTTCAATTCTCGACAGGTAGGTCTGCATATCCTTATCCCCCCTTCCTGAAACATTGACCACCACCACATCATCCTTTCCGAATTTTCTCTGACTGAGCACCGCAAGGGCATGGGCTGACTCAAGAGCGGGGATAATCCCCTCCGTGCGTGTAAGAAGCATGGCGGCTGCCAGGGCCTCATCATCCGTAACAGCCGTAACATCAGCCCTTCCGGAAGTATATAGATAAGCGTGAAGAGGTCCTACGCCCGGATAGTCAAGCCCGGCCGAGATGGAATAAGGCTCCGTGATCTGCCCGTCTTCTGTCTGCATCACCAATGTGCGCGATCCATGAATAATCCCCTCTCTTCCCAACTGCATCGTGGCTGCCGATTCTCCGGTGTCAATCCCTAAACCGGCTGCCTCGGCTGCTATAAGCTTTACCTCATCATCCTTTAGGAAATGATAGAATGCACCCGCAGCATTACTGCCTCCCCCGATACACGCTATGACGTAATCGGGCAATTCCCTTCCGGTCTGTTCCTTAAGCTGCTTTCTTATTTCACGGCTGATCACAGACTGGAAACGCGCAACCATCTGCGGATAAGGATGCGGGCCGACCGTACTTCCGATTACATAGAAAGTATCCTGAGGATTACAGCACCAATCGCGTATGGCCTCATTCGTGGCATCCTTCAGGGTCATGTTTCCCGAGGTAACAGGTCGCACCTCTGCTCCCAGCATCTTTATACGCTCCACATTTGGTTTTTGGCGCGCCACATCGGTAGCACCCATATAAATCACGCAATCAAGTCCCATGAGAGCACACACGGTAGCCACTGCCACACCATGCTGTCCCGCCCCCGTCTCGGCTATAATACGAGTCTTTCCCATCCTTTTGGCAAGAAGCACACTCGCTATCGCATTATTGATCTTATGTGCCCCGGTATGATTAAGGTCCTCCCTTTTCAGATAGATATTTGTGCCGAAATGTTCTGAGAGTCTTTTTGCATGGTAGAGAGGAGTAGGCCGCCCTACATAATCCTTCAGCAACTGTTCATATTCAGCATTGAACTCCTCGTCGTCAGCATACCTTTCAAAGGCTTTCTTAAGATTCTCTACATTGGCATGAAGAATCTCCGGTATGAATGCTCCGCCAAATTCTCCATAATATCCCTCTTCGTCAACCGGCAAAAATGGATCTATGATTTTTTTTTCCATATATTATTGTTTTTTTTACTAAATGAAAAAGCCACCGGAATTTAATCCCGATGGCTATATGTTGAAGTGATTATATATGTCGTTCCCCGGCGTTTGCCGAAGCCTGCATATCTACATTATCAATGCCATCGGAGTTTATCACCGATGCGCCACCAAAAATGTATATTTATGCAGTTATTCATATTTTCTGTTTATTTGCTGCAAAATTATAAAAAAACTTTCATATCGCCAAATTTTCTACTAATTTTAATAAAAAAATCAAAGTCAGGCGAATTTAGCAGTCTAAAGGATGCATGAACTGTGTAAAAGTAACTTTCTGCGTTAAAAAAACGTCAACGATTTCACCAATTAAGATCCGTATATAATTATTAGAAAAATTTTATTTTATATTTCTACTTATATTATTGATTTCAAACAGTTTATTATGTAGTTTAAAAATTTTTTGAAAAAAGTTTACAAACCATCAAACCAAATATATAAAATTTACGTTTTGTAAGCGAAAACGGACTTCAAGCGACACTCAAAAATCGCAGAAATCCATCTAAATAAGTCTTTATCAGCTGATGTTCACCCATCTATGCTGTTCATAAAATATAGACCATCGTTATGATATTGATGTCAAAATGTCACTAAATCTAATTTAACTATCTATTAATCCAATTTCCCTAACCAACATCTGAACATTTCATCTTCGGGCAGGCGGCAATCCCTCTGCCCATATACCTTTTCCATACTTTCGTCCCGTGGTTCGCGCAAAGCGCGAATATGCCGACATTCCCTTTAATTCTCCTTTATATAACCCTTTTTCGCTTTTTGTCTGACTTTATTACACCTATCTCAATATTTTTTTGTAATTTTGTCGTTTGTATTCAGGCGACTCTTCAAATCTTATCGATTAGACCATTCACCTGTACTTTATTTTTTAACAATTTATTCGGAACTATCCTAAAAATGGACAAAAAAGACATCACTGTCAAGTTTGCAGAACCACAGGAAGCTAAGTATGCCGACCTCATCGTCAGACTTATCTACGAATCGGCTCTGCAGCGTGGCACAGGTATCGCCAAACGTACACCCGAATATATCGCTCAAAAAATCAACAGCGGTAAAAGCGTGGTAGCTCTCCACGGCGATAGGCTCGTCGGCTTCAGTTATATCGAAAGCTGGGGACACGGCGATTTCGTGGCTACATCCGGATTGATTGTCGACCCAGAATATCGCCATCTTGGCCTTGCCGGCGCCATCAAGGCGAAAACTTTCGAGCTGGCTCGACTTCGATTTCCGTTCGCCAAACTCTTCTCAATCACCACTTCTCTTCCGGTGATGAAACTTAATTCCCGTATGGGTTATAAACCCGTCACTTTCTCCGAACTTACCGACGACGAAGAGTTCTGGCAGGGTTGCGAAGGTTGCAAAAATTATGATATACTTCAACGAAACAACCGACGTATGTGTCTCTGCACAGGGATGCTGTTCGACCCTCAGCAACCTCTAACACCCAAGGAGCAAGCCAATCCCTACATTATGAAGGTGAAAAACAGCATCAATAAAATGCTTCACCTGAAAAAGGGATGACAAACATCTCCTTATTATAATTTATAATAATCTCTGAAATCGAATTCAATATGTCTGAAAACAAGAAAAAGAAAGTGTTGCTCGCTTTCAGCGGCGGCCTTGACACATCTTTCGCCGTAAAATATCTGTCAGAAGACCTCGGATATGAGGTTCACACAGCCATTGCAAATACAGGCGGCTTCTCCGAGGAGGAACTGAAAGTGATTGCTGACAAATCAAAACGCCTCGGGGCAGCTTCTCATGCTACTCTTGACATTACTCAGGACTATTATGACAAGAGTATCAAGTATATGGTAGCAGGCAACGTCCTTCGCAATGGCACATATCCTATTTCCGTAAGTTCTGAGCGTATCTTCCAAGCCATCGCCACTATAGAGTATGCAAAGAAGATTGGGGCTGATGCAATAGCTCACGGTTCTACCGGCGCCGGCAACGACCAAGTGCGTTTTGACCTGACTTTCCAGATTCTCGCCCCGGAAATTGAAATTATCACTCCCACACGCGATCTTACCCTAACCCGCGAATATGAGATTGACTATCTCAAGAAACACGGCTACGAAGCTGATTTCAAAAAACTTGAATATTCAATCAACAAAGGACTCTGGGGCACATCAATCGGCGGTAAGGAGACTCTCCATTCCGACCAGACACTCCCTGAGGAGGCTTATCCATCTCAGATCACCGCAACCGAGCCGGAAAAACTTACCATATCTTTCAAAGAGGGTGAAATTTCTGCCGTAAACGGAAAGGAATTTACCGATAAGGTAGAGGCTATACGTGAGGTGGAGAGAATCGGCTCTCGCTTCGGAATAGGAAGAGATATGCATATAGGCGACACTATCATCGGCATCAAGGGTCGCGTGGGATTCGAAGCTGCCGGACCTATCCTCATTATTGCCGCCCACAAAATGCTGGAGAAACATACACTCACCAAATGGCAGCAGTATTGGAAAGACCAGATTGGCACATGGTATGGCATGTTCCTTCACGAAGCACAGTATCTTGAACCCGTCATGCGCGACATGGAGAAGATGCTCGAAAGTTCTCAGAGAAATGTTACAGGCACAGTGGAGCTTATTCTACGTCCCTATTCCTATACTCTTGTTGGCGTTGATTCTCCGTTCGACCTCATGAAGACTGATTTCGGTGAGTATGGTGAAGTGAATAAAGCCTGGACTGCCGACGACGTGAAGGGCTTCACAAAGATTCTCGGAAATCAGATGAAGATCTATCACAATAATCAAGTTAAAAACGGTAAGTCTGAATAAGTGAAAAAAATCGGTATCATCGGAGGCGCCGGCTACACTGCCGGCGAACTCCTGCGCCTGCTTATCAATCATCCGGAGGTGAGCATCCAATTCGTGCATTCCTCAAGTAATGCAGGAAAACCCGTAACTGACGTACACGGAGGGTTGCTCGGAGAAACCGATCTGGTGTTCTCCGATTCCCATCCCCTTTCCGACATCGACATCCTGTTCTTATGTTCCGCTCATGGAGCAAGCCGTAAGTTCTGGGAGGAAAATGAACGTCCTGAAGGATTGAAGGTAATTGATCTCGCACAAGATTTCCGTGATGAGAGCAACGGATATGTCTACGGTCTGCCGGAAATTAACCTCAGCAATATAGCCAAAGCTGATTCTGTTGCAAATCCGGGATGTTTCGCCACTTGCATACAGCTTTCACTTCTCCCTTTGGCAGCTGCGGGCATGCTGCCTGAAAACGGCGACATCAACATAACGGCTCTCACAGGGTCAACCGGTGCGGGAGTTAAACCTTCCGCCACCACCCATTTCAGCTGGCGCAATGACAATATCTCTGTCTATAAGGCTTTCACCCACCAACATCTCAAGGAGATAGGAATGACTCTCGGGAAACTACAGCCCGGCAACTCAGCACGTATAAATTTCATACCGATGAGAGGAGACTTCCCCCGTGGAATTTTTGCTGCCGTAACCCTTCATTGTCCCCTTTCCCAAGAGGAGGTAACCAAGCTTTATAAAGATTTTTATAAGGATGCTCCCTTCACTATTGTTTCAGACTCTCCGATAGATCTGAAACAGGTGGTGAACACCAACAAGGCAGTGATCCATCTGTTGAAACATGATGATATGCTCCTCATCACATGCGCAGAGGATAACCTTCTTAAAGGCGCATCCGGACAAGCTGTCCAGAATATGAATATAATTCTCGGAATTGACCAGACCACCGGACTCCGGCTTAAACCCTCCGCCTTCTGATTCCTTTTTTAAATTTACTTTCAGCCCATCTATAGACGATTTTAAATCACTATGGATAGGGCTGATTTCTAAATCCATTTCCCATGACTCTTTTTGATGTCTATTCTCTTTATGATATAGAACCGGTGAAAGGCTCCGGTTCACACGTATTTACTGCCGACGGCACGGAATACCTTGATCTCTACGGCGGTCATGCCGTCATATCCATCGGCCACGCTCATCCAAAGTATGTCAAGGCAGTATCTGACCAGGTGGCTCAGCTCGGATTCTATTCCAACTCTGTGCAAAACTCTCTTCAGACAATCCTTGCTGACAAACTGGGAAAGGCATCGGGCTATCCTGATTATTCTCTCTTCCTTTGCAATTCCGGGGCGGAAGCAAATGAGAATGCCGTAAAACTCGCATCCTTCACAACCGGGCGTGACAACATCCTTGCTTTCGGAAAGGCTTTCCACGGCAGAACATCGGGGGCGGTAGCCATTACCGACAACCCGGCTATACGCTCTCCTTTCAACACTGTCGACCATGTAACTTTTGTGCCCCTTAATGATTTTGATGCAGTACGGACCGTGCTTGAAACTCGTGAGTATGCCGCAGTCATAATCGAAGGCATTCAAGGGGTCAGCGGCATTCATGAGCCAACTCCGGAATTTCTCCAATTCCTTAGCGAGGAATGTAAAAAGACAGGCACCCTGCTGATTCTCGATGAAATCCAGTCAGGCTACGGAAGGACCGGCAAATTCTTCGCCCACCAGCACGCCGGCATTCGTCCCGATATTATTACATGTGCTAAAGGGATTGCCAATGGTTTTCCGGCAGCTGCCGTTCTAATATCCCCCGACATACCTGCAAAAAAAGGTATGCTGGGCACAACTTTCGGCGGCAATCATCTCGCTTGCGCTGCCGCCATTGCCGTGCTCGATGTCATGGAGGAGGAGAACCTTGTCCAGAATGCAGCTGAAGTCGGAGAATATCTTATTTCCGAACTTAAGAAAATACCGGAGGTGAAAGATGTTCGCGGCAAAGGCCTTATGATTGGTATGGAAGTGGAGGGATTCTCCGGCAGCGAATTGCGCAAGAAACTTCTTTTCGACCATCACATATTTACAGGCGGCGCAGGTCAATTCACTGTTCGCCTCCTTCCCGCCCTCTCTCTTTCTCGTGAAGATGCCGATCGCTTCCTTTCTGAATTTAAAAAAGCTGTAAAATGAAAAAATTCACTTGTGTCAACGACATTGGTCCGCTCGATAAGGCTCTCGCTGAAGCGGCTTTGATAAAAAAAGACCGTTTTGCCTTTACAGAACTGGGGCGTAACAAGACCCTTCTGATGATTTTCTTCAACTCCTCACTCCGCACACGCCTCTCAACTCAGAAAGCGGCGATGAATTTAGGAATGAATGTAATGGTGCTTGACGTAAACCAAGGCGCATGGAAACTTGAGACTGAGCGTGGAGTAATCATGGATGGCGACAAGGCGGAACACCTTCTGGAGGCTATCCCCGTGATGGGATCATATTGCGACATCATTGGCGTGCGCTCCTTCGCGGGTCTTAAAGATAAGAAAGAGGACTATGAGGAGAGAGTGATAGAGCAGTTCATCAAATATTCAGGAAGACCCGTCTTCAGCATGGAGGCTGCCACTCGCCATCCCTTGCAAAGCTTTGCCGACCTTATCACAATTGAAGAATTTAAAACAAAGCCGCGCCCGAAAGTGGTTATGACTTGGGCGCCTCATCCCCGTGCGCTTCCGCAGGCAGTCCCCAACTCTTTCGCTGAATGGATGAATGCCACCGATTATGACTTTGTAATAACTCATCCTCACGGATATGAGCTTGACCCTAAGTTCGTAGGCAATGCAATCGTGGAGTATGACCAGCGCAAAGCGTTGGAGGGTGCGGATTTCGTATATGCGAAAAACTGGTCGGCATACATGGATCCGAATTATGGGAAAGTGCTTTCAACCGACCGCGACTGGACTGTAGATACAGAAAAGATGGCTCTAACTGATAATGCATTCTTCATGCATTGTCTCCCGGTCAGACGCAATATGATCGTTACCGACGATGTCATTGAATCCGAGCGCAGCATTGTCATTCCTGAAGCTGCCAACCGTGAAATATCCGCCCAGACTGTAATCAAGCGACTTCTCGAAAGTCTTTAAGTCTGTTTTGTCATGGAAGATATGATAAATGTAGTGAAAATCGGGGGGAACGTGATCGACAATCCCGTTGCCCTCGAATCCTTTCTCAAGGAGTTTGCGTCAATGCCGGGGAAAAAGATTCTTGTGCATGGAGGAGGGAAAGAGGCAACCCGTTTCTCGGAAGGTCTCGGAATAAAGGCAAATATGATTGAAGGCAGACGTGTAACCGACCGTCAGACGCTCGACATAGTAACAATGGTCTACGCCGGGCTTATCAACAAACGTGTGGTCTCCATGCTTCAGAGAGAAGGTTGTAATGCCGTAGGACTCACAGGCGCAGATGGCAACGTTATCCCCGCCTCACGCCGTTCTCCCGAACCGATTGATTACGGATTTGTGGGAGACATTGATCCGATGCAGGTGAATGATAAATTCATCGGTGCCCTTCTTGAAGCCGGATGTGTGCCTGTCTTCTGCGCAATATGCAATGGAGAGGAATCGCTTCTCAACTGCAATGCAGATTCAGTGGCTGCAGCGGTGGCTATAGGTGCTTCCCGCTTAGGGAAAGTACGCCTCACTTACTGCTTTGAGAAACCGGGGGTGATGGCTGACATAAACGATGAAACCTCAGTCATTCCCCTTGTAACCGAATCCACATTCCCTAAACTGCGGGAAGAGGGTATCGTGGCACAAGGCATGGTGCCTAAAATTCATAATGCCCTTGATTCCGCCGCAAAGGGGGTTGCTGAGGTGAGAATATGTCGTGCGGACGCACTGAACTCTGAGGGCGGAACCATAATTCGCACCCACTGACAGGATCGACATGGATAAGATTAGCAGACATCCGCGTCTTAATGAGGCTATAGCACATCTTTCACGCCTTATCGCCACACCGTCGCCCAGTCGTGAGGAAAGCCAAACGGCAGACATCTGGCAGGAATGGCTCACAAAAAATGGTGTGGAGAATGTGGAACGTCTTCATAATAATGTATGGGCGGTCGCTCCCGGATACAATCCCTCGCGTCCTACCCTGCTCCTGAATTCCCATCACGACACGGTTCGTCCGGCGCCTTCATGGACACGCGATCCCTTCTCTCCCGATATAGAGGAGGGGAAACTTTTCGGTCTTGGCAGCAATGATGCCGGTGCGTCAGGAGTAGCCCTTGCCTCTACTTTCCTTGAACTTAAAGATAATCCCGATCTCCCCTTCAACCTTATCCTTGCAATCACAGCGGCGGAGGAGGTGATGGGAGAAAACGGAATGAGAGCCTTTCTGCCTCATCTTGCAGAACGTGGCTTGACCCCCGACATGGTCCTTGTCGGCGAACCTACCGGAATGCAGCCTGCTGTAGCTGAAAGAGGGTTGCTTGTATTCGATGGCGTTACAGAGGGGAAATCCGGACACGCTGCAAGAAACGAGGGGATTAACGCGATATACCGTGCGATAGAAGACATTGCCTCTCTCAGGAATTTCAAAACGCCGGAAGTCAGCGAAGTGCTCGGTCCAATCAAAGTCAGCGTAACGATGATCAATGCCGGAACCCAACATAACGTTGTCCCTGACAAATGCACATTCGTAGTGGATGTCCGCACTACGGATGCCTACTCAAATGAAGAGACCGTGAAACTGATTCAGGACTGCGTGAGATGGTCGGTTCTTACACCGCGCTCCACGCGTGTACACGCATCTGTAATTCCTGACTCGCATCCCCTCGTGCAAAGTGCAAAAGCTTTGGGGAGAACCCCTTTTGTATCCCCGACTACCTCCGACATGGCGCTCATGCACGGCATTCATTCCCTGAAGATGGGTCCCGGGGAGTCTTCCCGGTCGCATACGGCTGATGAGTTCATACGCATAGATGAACTCAACGATGCCCTCCATCTCTACCCCCAACTTATAAAGGGAATAATCCTCTGAACCTGATTATTCCTATATTTCCGATAACTCCGAATATTTCCGATATATGTCAAAACAACTTTGGAACAAGGGCTTTCAGCCTGATCAGATAATAGAGAAATTCACCGTAGGTCAAGACCGGGAACTTGACCTGCGCCTCGCCCGCTACGACGTGCAGGGCTCAATGGCACATATAAAGATGCTTCAAAGCATAGGGCTTCTCTCAAAAGAGGAACTTGACACTCTCCTTCCTGCCCTTCAGCAGATTGCAGATGAGATTGAGCGTGGAGAGTTTACTATCGAGGATGGGGTTGAGGATGTGCATTCACAAGTGGAATTTCTCCTTACATCGCGCCTGGGAGATGTAGGAAAGAAGATACATTCGGGTCGCTCGCGTAACGATCAGGTGCTTGTTGACCTCAAGCTTTTCTTCCGCGATGAAATTAAAAACATTGTCGCTGCCGTCAACCGTCTGTTCCAACGTCTCCAAGCCCTCTCCGAGGAACATCGCGATAAACTTATGCCCGGCTATACTCATCTGCAAGTGGCTATGCCCTCCTCTTTCGGCTTATGGTTCGGCGCTTACGCCGAAGCCTTGACTGACGATATGCAGATGCTTCTGGCGGCATATAATATCGCCAACCAGAATCCTCTTGGATCCGCTGCCGGCTATGGTTCCTCCTTCCCCCTCGACAGGGAAATGACCACCGAGCTCCTCGCTTTCGCAAATCCTCACTATAATGTAGTGGCGGCTCAGATGAGCAGGGGAAAGACTGAACGAGCTGTCGCTTCTGCTGTCGCTGCAGTTGCTTCCACTCTTGGACGATTCTCTATGGATGTGTGTATGTGGATGTGCAACAATTTCGGGTTCATAAAATTTCCCGATGAACTCACCACCGGTTCAAGCATCATGCCTCATAAGAAAAATCCGGATGTGTTTGAAATTATGCGCGGAAAATGCAACCGTCTCCAGTCTCTTCCCAATGAACTGACAATTCTCACTGCAAACCTCCCGTTAGGATATAACCGCGACATGCAGCTAATGAAGGATATACTTTTCCCGGCAACCACAGAGCTTATCGACTGCCTCGACACCGCCGACTTCATGCTGCAGCATATCTCTGTTAAAGACAACATCCTTGAGGATCCGCGCTATGATTATATCTTTACTGTTGAAGACGTAAACCGCCTGGTGCTTCAGGGCATACCCTTCCGCGATGCATACCGTCAGGTAGGCATGGCTGTTCAGGAGGGCACCTATAAACCCACCAGAGAAGTGCACCACACCCATCTCGGCAGCATAGGGAATCCTGCAAATCCACAAATTGCGGAAAAGATGGCGCGTCTGTTGGATGCTTTCAAATAAGATTCGCAAACAATTCCTCCCCCATTTCATACATAGCAAATAAAACTCCTCCAAGAAAGGCAGACTCTTTCTTGGAGGAGTTTCATTATTAGCCAAAGTAATCAGCCCAAAAATATTAGGATTCAGCTATATGCGCTTCGCGTCGGGCAACAGACATGGACCTACCATGGGCAACGTGCAAGCACGGGACCCGTCTCAGACATTGTCCACACAGCAGTGAAGTCAAGTCCTCCGAAACTGCTCTGTTTAGTGAAATTCGCTTCTGACACCTTCGTGCCGCTCGGCCATCCCTTTCCTGTCCCTTCAAGATAATATAGGGAGGAATGATTGAAGATACAAGCGTCCTTATGGGTGCCAATCGTGGCGTTTCCGTAAGAAACCTTCCCTTGGTTGACCACTCTGTATATCTTCGTGAGATGGTCGACACATCCAATTATACCTCCGGAATCATGATTCTGATGGCAAGGGATTTCACCAAGATTATGGCAGCTCTGCAGCTCACCCTCCTCCTCAAGGTATCCCACGATGCCCCCGACAAATGAATCTTTGTCGCCGCTGCTGATTGTGGCAGTATTGACACACTCCCTGACATCCACATTCTCGTATTTGTCCATCAACCCTGTGGAGTCGGAATCCCTGCCAGCCGTTCCCGCGATGCCGCCGACACCGTGTACAGCCTCCTCCGAATAGACCTCACCATGATTTGCACAGGCCGTTATCGAGGTCCATTTGTTGGTATAGCCGATAATGCCACCCACGCCGCCACTATGATTGGAGCCTGTCCCCATACCGTAAATCTTGCCCGAATTCATGCAGTCGGATATCTTTATGTCGGTGTTGTAGGTATAGTCATAGTTGGTTCCGGGAGAGAATTTCGTTACCTCCACACCACCAATGATGCCCCCCACGTAACTGCCACCGGTAACCTCTCCAACGTTGACACACCATTTTATGCTCCATTCATTATTGGCATTATCTTCCTCCGGATAATCTTTGAAAAGGTAGCCGATTACTCCACCTGTGTATTCTCCACCCGCAATCTTTCCATAGTTGACGCAATCCTTAAGGTTACCTCTGTTCTTGGTGTGGAAATTTCCAACTATGCCACCAACGGGAGTGGCAGCTGAAGTATCTATGATTCCGGTGAAGGTGCAATCCTCCAGAAGTGTGAAATTATCATTCTCGTTAATATACCCTGCGATGCCTCCCAAATTCTTGCTTCCGGTTACGGTGGCGGCACATGACAGATAATGCAACTCAGAATCGCCGGCATAGCCTACTATTCCACCCGCTGACTGATTGCCTGCCACCACTCCACTATATACTGAGGTGAACCGAGATGGAGATGGAACCTGGACAGCCGACCCATGTTCGGAATAGTCAAAACGTGATGTGCCATTTAGCACAGACTTCAATATGCGTCCGGCGAATCCTCCGGTCTCGTTGCTGCCATTCACACGCATGGTTGTGCCAACGGAAGAGGTGGATTGTCCAAATAGGAAATTCTCAGTGCTTATAGTGGCTTCTTGAATTCCACCGAAAGCCCCTCCGACAGATACACTCCCTGAGACCGGCAGATTAATCTTGATTTGAGTTTCAAGTTTAAGAGGACCCACCAGCCAGTAACCGCAGAATCCTCCGACATAATGACTGCCTGAAACTTTCGCGTCAGCATCATCCGCAGCTATTCGCGACGAAAGATCATCACCTACAATCCTGACACCTTTGGAGGAGGCAGACAATTCTGCCTTTCCGATAAAGCCACCAACATTGTTGTTCCCATTGACCACGGAATACATCCTGCACTCCTTAAATTGAAGCAAGGAATTCTGGGCAGTAAAACCGACCATACCTCCTACTTCATCAGCAGCAGCCCCTCCCAAAGGACATAGGATATAGCATTTTTCAAGCGTATGGTCTCCTGCTTCCCGAGCGATATTCCCGATTATTCCTCCGGCGGTCTGAGTCTTTGCCTCAATGATTGCGATGTCGGAATCCTCACCACTCACTTTATGTTCAAGACGTACGTCGGAAATGGAAGCCGTACCAATTGAACGCCCAATGATACCACCTACACTCTTGTCCCCTGAAACAGAGAAGTGAGTGTCCGGAGTTCTTACGCCACTGATCGTAACAGTCGCATCTTTGTCGACACGCCCTATAACTCCCCCTATATCATTACTCCCGCTTAGGTCCATACAGAGTTCAACCCCGGAAACAGTGAGGCTTCCGTCAACGACACTACCTACAATGCCCCCTATTGAATAACCATCTTTTAGATATCCCTCAACCTTGATATTGCTTATCGAGATATTGCCGGAAGAAAATCCTGCCAAGGCTCCGCATTCCTTATAAAGTCCGGTCATGGAGAGTTGGGAGAAAGTGAGATTTTCCACGGTTGCCGTGCCGAGCAGTGAAGTGAACATACCGATATGAGAGTCGGAGTCCTCCCTGCCTCCTCCATGATAATAGAGGTTTTTAACCGTATGCCCCTCTCCGTCATAAATACCCGCGAAAGGCGCACCCCAGTAACCTCTGCCGGGGATAAGAGCACTCTGGTCGGGTGCTGTAACATCGGCAGTCTGTCGGAACTTCAGACCGGCACCGTAACTGGCGGTATCATCTGAGAGATTAATGAGGAACATAGAGAAATCGTCGTCATTCTTAATGAGGTATGGATTCTCCTCGGTGCCCTCCCCGTCAAGCATATATGCCGGCAGTATTACTGCAATACTTTCAAGCATATTTGAGGAAAAACGCGCAGAAAGGCGTCCGGGAATAGATGTGCCGTCGGCACGCCGCATGGTCATTATATATGAGCCGTCGCTAATCTCGGCAGACTCGGGAATCATCATCTTAAACCGGAGCTGTCCATCCTCCCTGACAACTCCCGCGCCGAAACATTGGGTTGTCCCCTGGCTTGATATGAGGGCAATGCTTACTGAGTCAACGTTTTCAGGAAAATTGAAATTCTCCCCTGTCAAGAAGAATGAGGAGATCTTAAATCCTTCGTGATGCTCCAGGTCAGGCTGAATCTTCGGCAACTCAACATCGTCACTACATGCCGCAAGCAAAAGACAGCCCAGCCCCATCACACCCGGCATGATATATCTGAAAAATTTTCTTCCAATCATAATCATTAAATTAAAATCCTATATCCAACAAACCGCTATCTTCCCATCTCAGATTTTCCCGGGATAGGGAATGCATCCGTCTCCGACGAAACCGCCCAAATAGCATCATCTCCGGTCATCTTCCAACCCTTGTCGACATCGGTATAAGTGGTGGGATCTGTCACTTCGCTCTTATTAGTGAGAATCTTTATGCAGCTGAATGACCAATGATCGGATACTGATTTGCTCGTGGCATCAGGATCCCAGATCACTCTCCCCTTCTCATAGCCAGCCGTGGTATAATCCGACCATGAATTGAACTTTGCAAGGGAGAGAAGTCTCTGCTGGCTAACGCTGAAGCCAATGGAGCCTGCAAAGGGAAATCCTCTTCCAGGTCCGTCACCCGTATTGAGACAGTCGCGCAGGATGCTGTTGTCATGAAGCCTCCCGACCAGACCGCCGACCTTGGCGTCTTTATTCTTGCTGCTGATGTTTCCAGCGTTGACACATTGCGAAACTATAACCACGTTCTCCTCAAATTCCAAACATGATTTGGAGATGGCATTTAGTCCACCGGCAAGCGAAGCTGCAGTACCGGCAAGTATGAAAGGCACCGCCGCACCCCCGGTGGCGATTGCACCGCCAATCATAGCGGCTGTGCCAACCACAATACACACACCCGACACTACCTGATGGATGATTTCATTGGTCTTGTGTATTTTCTCAAGATGTTCCTCCCTCTCCTCTCGCGCAATATTGATATTTTCGTTAAATCTTTTATCTCCGCCGTCACTCTCATAAAAAGAAAGGACTTCATCTACGTTGGAAGGATAACTGCCCTCAAGCATCGAACGGTTGAAATCATGGAGATTGAAGGAGGTGTTCTTACGCATAGCCGCCATCTCTGCCTTGATTTCATAGTTAATCTCGTCTATCTCCTGCGACAGCGACGCAGCAAGCTCTTCAATCTCCTCCTCTTCAATCATTTCAACAAGTCCGCTCGTCCAAAGTGCAAGGTCGGTATACAGCAGACCCGCATCGGCGGCTGTCTCGGTAATATGCAGCACGATTTCAAGGGTCTCGCTCATTGCCTCTATGGCATGTCCGGATGCCGCCATGACAGGTCCGAGAATGCTCATCACTATCTCCGCCCCACCTATAACGCATTCCGTTATATTCATTGCGGTCCATTCGCGAGGGTCGCCTATCTCCCCGACAATTCCTCCTACGTAGCCATTCCCGGAATAGTCAAGGTTGCCGAAATTCCCACAATAATGTATGATGGTGTTGTTGCCTGCCAACCCACAGATGCCTCCGAGGTTACTACCGGTGGCGGTAACACTTCCGTAGTTGTGGTCAAGTGCCAGAGAGCCGAACGTTGTCTTGCCGACAATGCCCGCCACATAATCCTTTCCGGATACCGTACCCAGATTTATGGCATTGTGAGTAACAGCGATGGAGGTGTTCCCGGCTATGCCACCAACATACCGGTTGCCCGAGACATTCCCCTTGTTGAAAACAGCGTATGTACCTGTCTGACCCTCGCCCGTGAGACCACCCACACAGTCGGTCCCTTTTACTTCACCCTCATTATAGCAATAGCGAAGCATGATATTGTTGAACATGTAGGCTTCATTATCCCCTCCCTTAACGCGGGAACTGCCTACAAGACCACCAACACCGGTATGTCCGGACACCTCTCCCGAGTTGGAGCATGACAACAGCGTCGCTGTGCCTACACCCCCTATGAGTCCACCGGCACCGATGCCGCTGTTCTTCTTATCTGATGTATCATAGTGAGAGCCTCCGATAATTTTACCGATATTTGACGAAGAGGCAGCCTGTATTGTATCGCTTGACCCTACAAGCCCTCCGGCTCCGGAGTAATCACTTGTTACAGAGGAGGAATTGCGGCAGGAGTTGAGCACTATAGATGAATAGAGGCCGCCGCCACCTACTATTCCTCCTGCATTATAAGTTGCTTGTACTTTATTGTCTGTTGAATTGCAGTTCTGGAAGAAAACCCTCGTGTGCATATCCGCCGCACCCAGCAGGGCACCAACAGAAACTGATTGGTCGCTTCCCTTAATATCGCTTCCCGAAACCTCACAGCCTAATACGGAAAGGAGCCCTCTGTCGTTTCCCGACATAAGCGAAGCACCGACAAGCGCACCTGCTGCAAAATTCCCCGTTACAGATGAATTAGTTATCTTCACATCATAGAAAGCGGCGTTATTCACATAGCCAAACAGCCCGACAGCAGCCGAGTTCGGACGTTCGATAATTATGGTGGAGAGTTCCGCGCCATGATAATGGCCTCTGAAAGGGAGAGCTGAATTAGCGCCGATCGGGAGCCAGCCATAACGGCGATCTGCCTCCCGAGATGCCTGGTACATATCAATTCTTCCTGTCTGACGGAAATGTGTCTCCTCCGTTATAAGAGCATTCTTCTCCTCACTGTTCACTATCTGTGCGAGTTTAATCAGACTATTGTAGGAGGAGATTTCGTAAGGCTCATCTGCGGTCCCTTTCCCGGGAAGTCCGATCTCTTCATCGAACGCATCCAAGACTGTAACCACTCCATCCTTCACCTCCACCCGACTCCCAAGTCCGAACTGAGTGGTCGTGAATGTGTCGGCAAGGTCTGCAAGCTGGGAATTCTCCCCTATCGGATATTCGAAATAGAGCAAGCGGTAGATACCGTCGGCGAGTCCGGAGGTCAGATTGAGATGCGATTGCTGTCCCGTCCTGAGGTGGGATCCTTCGCGTTTTATCACGCTCCCGTCGGGAGCCTCTATGGCGAGTGTGAACGACGGAGATTGGAATCCCGCCGTCTCCGGACCAAGAGTCATCTCACTTGTAGGCCCGATATATTTGTCGCTCCCTTCGTCTCCACTCCCCGGAGTAACGGAGTCGTCATGGCAGCCGGAAGGAAGGATTAGAGCGACACCCGCCAAAGCCGTGAAGAGACTTCGGCGCAAGAATGTAATGATTAGGTTAGATTTCACTTCTTCTCCCGAAGCGATTTCCTTATGTTTCATTTCAAGTAAGGTTTGAATAAAGTGTATAAAAGAAAATTTTTACAAAAATAGCATTCCACCGACAAAATAATGCAATTTTCTATGCGACAATAATGCCTTACAGATGCGACAATTTTTAACCTCTTGTAAATCAACATTCTTTAAAAATAACGTATCTGTAGGATATGTTTAATTACAACTGCATTTTATTTGCATAATTTTTCTATTTATGCAGTAATGATAAAATTTGACTATTTTTTTCATCATTTTTTTTGCAAGTCTGCGTTAAAGGGTGTAACTTTGCAGACGATTAACGCAGCTAATAGCAAACTGCTTTCGCTAAGCTATGACAGGTCTTATCAACATACGACTTATTTCCATTATTCTACGGCTTCCGTCGGTGGGAATAACGGCTTGCGACTAATCGTATGATTTCATAAATTGAGCCTTTCCCACCATGAGCGGGAAAGGCTCTTTTATTATCATTTCATCTAATCTGAATTTTAATCTTTATAACTGACGATATAAATGGCAAATACTCTCTTTGACAAAATCTGGGATCAGCACGTGGTGCAACACGTTGAGGATGGTCCGGAGCAACTCTACATCGACCGTCTTTACTGTCATGAGGTAACAAGTCCTCAGGCTTTCGCCGGAATGAGGGCGCGTGGCATTAAATGTTTCCGACCGGAAAAAATTTTCTGTATGCCTGACCATAACACTCCTACTCATGATCAGGATAAACCTATCGAAGACCCTGTGAGCAAGACTCAGGTTGATACGCTCGCAAAAAATGCAGAGGAGTTCGGCCTTAACCATTTCGGAATGCTGAACCCCAAAAACGGCATCATTCATGTGGTGGGTCCGGAACGAGGTCTTTCTCTGCCGGGAATGACTATCGTATGCGGCGACTCTCACACTTCAACTCATGGGGCTATGGGAGCGGTAGCATTCGGAATCGGAACTTCAGAGGTGGAAATGGTAATGGCTTCGCAGTGCATTCTGCAGCAGAAACCTAAATCCATGCGCATCAACATCGAAGGCGTACTCGGAAAAGATGTTACCGCAAAAGATATTGCCCTTTATCTCATGTCAAAACTTACCACTTCCGGCGCTACTGGCTATTTCGTGGAATACGCAGGCTCTGCCGTGCGAAACCTCTCTATGGAGGGACGCCTGACCCTTTGCAATCTTTCCATCGAAATGGGAGCACGCGGAGGGTTCATTGCCCCGGATGAGAAAACCTTTGAATATATCAAGGGGCGTGAGTATGCTCCTAAAGGCGAGGACTGGGAAAAAGCTGTGGAATACTGGAAAACCCTTAAGAGCGGTGAAGACGCTGTCTTTGACAAGGAACTCACTTTCAAAGCTGAGGATATTGAGCCTATGGTGACTTACGGCACAAATCCGGGAATGGGAATGGGCATAACTCAGGAAATCCCCTCTCTTGATTCTATCCCCGAAGCAGGAAAGGCTTCTTTCCTCAAGAGCCTTGACTACATGGGCTTCAAGCCGGGACAGAAGATTTTAGGCACTCCGGTAGATTACGTGTTCCTCGGCGCATGCACCAACGGCAGAATTGAAGATTTCCGGGCTTTTGCATCTATCGTGAAAGGTAAAAAGAAAGCTGAAGGGGTAACTGCCTGGCTTGTGCCCGGATCGTGGATGGTGCTCGATCAGATTAAAGAGGAGGGTCTTGACAAAGTGCTTGAGGAGGCAGGGTTTGAAATTCGTCAGCCCGGATGTTCCGCTTGTCTGGCTATGAATGATGACAAGATTCCGGCAGGCAAACTCGCAGTCTCGACATCTAACCGCAATTTCGAGGGACGTCAGGGTCCCGGCGCGCGCACTGTGCTTGCAAGTCCACTCACTGCCGCTGCTGCCGCTGTAACAGGTGTAATAACAGATCCCAGAACCCTTAATTAATCCGATAAGTCCGACAAGTCCGACCCGTCTGACCAAAAATCATAAAAAATGAAACAGAAATTCGATATAATTTCAAGCACCTGTGTGCCCCTCCCTCTTGAGAATGTCGATACCGACCAGATCATTCCGGCACGTTTTCTCAAAGCCACAACACGCGAAGAAAGTTTCTTCGGGGAAAACCTTTTCCGCGACTGGAGATATAATCCTGACGGCTCGCTGAATAAGGATTTCGTTCTTAATGATCCAACTTATTCCGGTGAAATTCTCGTTGCCGGTAAAAATTTCGGAAGTGGATCAAGTCGCGAACACGCCGCATGGGCTATCGCAGGATATGGATTCCGAGTTGTCATAAGCAGTTTCTTCGCCGACATCCACAAAAATAACGAGCTTAATAACTTCGTGCTACCGGTAGTTGTCTCGGAGGAATTTCTTGCAGAGCTTTTCAAATCCATAAAGGAAAACCCCAAGACAATTGTTGAGGTTGATCTTCCCAACCAGACTGTAACAAACAAAGCCACCGGGAAAAGCGAGAAATTTGAAATAAACGGCTATAAAAAATATTGCCTTATGAATGCCCTCGACGATATCGACTTCCTTCTTGAAAATAAGGAGAAGACTGAGGCGTGGGAAAATAAAGCGAATGCTTGACAGATGAACGGACATCCGGCTCAGATAGAAATCATGGACACGACGCTGCGCGACGGAGAACAGACCTCCGGAGTCAGCTTCGTGCCGCATGAAAAACTGATGATTGCCCGCGCCCTGCTCCAGGACCTGAACGTAGACCGCATAGAGGTGGCTTCCGCAAGAGTGTCTGACGGAGAGAAAGAGGCTGTCAGGAGAATATGCAAGTGGGCGCGTCAGGCAGGAATGCTGCATCGTGTGGAGGTGCTCGGTTTCGTAGATAACGGCACTTCACTCAACTGGATCAACGACTGCGGAGGAGTAAACATCAACCTTCTTTGCAAAGGATCGGAAAACCATTGTGTAAACCAGCTTAAAAAAACACCTCAGGAGCATTTCGACGATATTCGCAGAAATATTGGGATGGCTAAGGAGATGGGCATTAATGTTAATGTGTATCTGGAGGACTGGAGCAATGGCATTAAAAATTCTCCCCGCTATGTCTTCGATATGATTGATGCCCTGAAGGATTGCGGAATCAAAAGATTCATGCTTCCCGACACTCTCGGAATCCTCAATCCTTTGGAACTTCTCCTTTTCATGCGAAAGATGGTGAAGCTTTATCCTGACATTCATTTCGATTTCCACGCTCATAACGACTACGATCTGGCAATATCCAATGTTCTCGCGGCGGTGCTTGGAGGATGCCGAGGCATCCACACCTCTGTAAACGGACTTGGAGAAAGAGCAGGCAATGCCCCTCTCGCCAGTGTGCAAGCCATACTTAAGGATCAGTTTAACGCAAAAACCAATATCGTTGAAGAGCGTCTTAATGAGGTGAGCCGACTTGTGGAGAATTATTCCGGCATCGCCATTCCTCCCAACCGACCCATTACAGGCGAAAGTGTCTTCACTCAAGTGGCAGGTGTCCATGCAGACGGGGATAATAAAGCGAATCTTTATTGCAACGACCTTCTTCCGGAACGCTTTGGCAGAAAACGTGAGTATGCGCTCGGCAAAAATAGCGGTAAAGCCAATATTCTGAAA
The DNA here is from genome assembly GCA_947176915.1 of uncultured Porphyromonadaceae bacterium. Classification (GTDB taxonomy): domain Bacteria; phylum Bacteroidota; class Bacteroidia; order Bacteroidales; family Muribaculaceae; genus Lepagella. The sequence continues at coordinate 28,214 of CAMWSM010000001.1, forward strand.
AATCTTGAGGAATTAGGCCTTGAGCTCTCACCGGAACAGACTCGAAGAGTGACTGAAAGAATCATTGAGTTAGGTGATAAAAAGGAGGTCGTAACTCAAGAGGATCTTCCGTTTATCGTTAGTGACGTCTTGAAAAGCGCATCTCAGGAACAACACGTCAAGCTACTGAGCTTCATGGTGAGCGTGGCTTACGGACTCGACCCTATGGCTGCCGTGAAACTGGAAATAAACGGAGAAGTTTATGAACAGAATGCCTCCGGAAGCGGTCAGTTTGACGCTTTCATGCGGGCTCTGAAGCTCATATATAAGGAGCGTCTTGGAAGAAGATTCCCTCATCTCTCCAATTATACGGTTCAGATTCCTCCCGGTGGCCGCACTGACGCACTTGTCCAGACAAGCATCACATGGGAATGGGAAGAGAGAATCTACCGCACACGCGGACTTGATGCTGACCAGACAGAGGCGGCGATCAAAGCCACCATCAAGATGCTTAATCTCATGGAGTCTGAACTCCGCAAACAATAATCCGATTTTCAACTTTCAATTTTTTCAATTTAAAATATATGGATCTCAAAATAGCTGTCCTCCCCGGCGATGGGATTGGCCCTGAAATTTCGGCTCAGGGTGTCGCTGTAATGTCTGCCGTATGTGAAAAATTCGGTCATACGGTCTCTTACGAGTATGCCATCTGTGGTGCGGATGCCATCGACAAGGTTGGCAATCCCTTCCCTGAAGAGACTTTTAAAATATGTATGGATGCCGACGCGGTTCTTTTCTCTGCTGTAGGCGATCCTAAATTTGACAATGATCCTACTGCAAAAGTACGTCCCGAACAAGGTCTTCTCGCAATGCGTAAGAAACTGGGTCTCTTTGCAAATATCCGACCCGTCGAAACCTTCGATTGCCTTATCCACAAGTCTCCTCTAAAGGACGAGCTCGTAAGAGGTGCCGACTTCATCTGCATCCGTGAGCTTACCGGGGGCATGTATTTCGGTGAGAAATATCAGGATGATGAGAAAGCATACGACACGAATGCATATACCCGCCCTGAAATTGAACGCATCCTTGAAGTGGCATATCAATATGCACTCCGCCGCAGAAAGCACCTCACTGTGGTTGACAAAGCGAATGTCCTCGCATCTTCACGTCTTTGGCGTCAGGTGGCAAAGGAAGTGGCTGCAAAATATCCAGAGGTAGAGACCGACTACATGTTTGTGGATAACGCGGCAATGCGAATGATCCAGGATCCCAAGTTCTTCGATGTGATGGTGACCGAGAATACCTTCGGCGACATCCTTACAGACGAGGGGTCCTGCATTACAGGCTCAATGGGTCTGCTTCCCTCCGCCTCCACCGGAGAACACACTCCGGTGTTCGAGCCGATTCACGGTTCCTGGCCTCAGGCTAAAGGGTTGAATATAGCCAATCCTCTCGCTCAGATTCTATCTGTAGCAATGTTGTTTGAATACTTTAACCTCACTGAAGAGGGGAAACTCATTCGTGAGGCGGTAAATGCTTCTCTTGACGCCGATGTCCGTACTCCTGAAATTCAGGTAGAAGGAGGTGCTAAATATGGCACTAAGGAAGTGGGCGAATGGATTGTGAATTATATCAAGAATGCTTGATGCTTAATCAGGCTGCTACAATAAAATAGCAAGGACTCCCGTTTTTTTAAACGGGAGTCTTTTTTTGATTGAATTTATGATCTGCTCCCTCCACCTTAATAATCATATCATGCCTATCAGAAAATTTATTGCTCTCGCTGCAATTGCCGCAGGCTGCATTTCAATCGCCTACGCTCAGGAGGCACTCAACTTCAAAGTGCTTCATCATTCTCCAATAGTCAATGCTGATTCGACAGCCACATTCATCCTGAATGCCCCGAAAGCGGAGAAAGTTGCAATCCACGGTCTCACTCAGCAACCTTTGGACATGAAACGCGATTCCGCCGGCAACTGGACATTGACCACCCCGGTTCTCCCCCCCAATCTTTACACGTACTCAATCGACATAGATGGCGTTCGCACTGCCGACCCCTCCAATGTATATGTGGCAAGGGACATCTCCTCTCTCTCAAATGTACTGATCATACCCGGAGGGAATGCCGACCTTTATGCTGTAAAGGATGTGCCTCACGGCTCAGTGTCGAAAGTATGGTATGACTCCCCCACTCTTGATATGCAACGCAGAATGACTGTCTATACCCCGGCGGGATATGAGGATTCCTCGGATAAGAAATATCCCGTCCTGTACCTTCTGCATGGAATGGGAGGTGACGAAGATGCCTGGAATGAACTGGGAAGAGCTTCCGTAATTCTTGACAATATGATTGCCGCCGGAGAGGTTGAGCCAATGATTGTGGTGATGCCAAACGGCAATGCCGAAAAAGCTGCCGCTCCCGGATATACGGGCGAGGGCATGTATATTCCGGATGGAAGATTCTCTATTGCGGCTGCCGGGAAATTTGAAAATTCTTTCAAGGACATAGTAAGCTATGTCGACTCCCATTATCGAACACTCCCTGATAAGGCGCACCGGGCCATAGCCGGACTATCCATGGGTGGAGGACACTCCTGGCGCACATCATTATGGAATCCTGATGATTTCGGATATGTAGGTCTTTTCTCGGCTGCCGTCCGTTGGAACGGAGGGGGTGTAGATGAAGCGGAAGAACTCGTAGCCCCTCTTAAACGTCAGTTTGCAAACCCGCCTGCCCTTTATTGGATTGGAATTGGAAAAGAGGATTTTCTATATAAATTAAATGAGGATTACCGACAGCTTCTCGACAACCTCAATCTCCCATACGAGTACCATGAAAGTGAAGGAGGACACACATGGAGCAACTGGCGCGACTACCTCACGATTTTTCTTCCCAAACTCTTTAAAAATAATTGAAGAGGGTGTAGCAAAAACCTTTATGGGATGTAATGCTTGGGAGGGGATTGCTGACAATCATGAAAATTGAGGCCCAGAAAAAAATTTTTTCATTGGATTTCCTTTACTTTTTGATAGTGTCGGAGTTTTGATTGTAGGCCTTTGCCACACATTTCCACTCCCCGTTTAGTTTGAGAAGAAGAAGGAAATCCGTAAAATCAATACGGCCACCCCAACCCTCTTCGAGCACACGGACTACCGCCACAGTCTCCTCTACAGCCAAGACATCTACCCTTGCTTTGAAATTATCGCCGGCTCCTACCGTGTCAACGTTATGATAGAACTGTTCGATAGAACCATGTTCGAGAACTCCGTCAAGTATGCCGAAAAGCACGGCATCATCTGTAAAAAGCTGCTTTGCGTATGAGCTGTTACCCTCTGCTACACTTTTCACGAATTTCATGGCGGCCTCCTGAACTGCATCATATTCTTTAATCTTATCTCTCATGCCTATTTTAAATTATTATGATTGTTATGATTGATTATTGAGTTTTCCACCTCTATGTCGCAAAGTTACAATCATATATCCGATTTCACAATTACCGAAAAATTTTTCATATATGGAAAAATTTTTCGGTATTCTGATTTTCAGTCATATTAATTAATTTTGCATAAAAAAATTTATATATGGCATACGAAAAGAAAATCCCTGTTGATCTTGACTGTCCTCTCCGACTGACTATGAGTCTTATAGATTCAAAATGGAAATCCTGCATTCTTGATGAATTACGCTCAGGTGAACCTTTTCGCCCGAGTGAGATTCATAGAAGACTTCCGGAGGCAGCCCCTCGAGTATTGGATCTTCAATTGAAAGAATTAGTAACAGACGGATTGATAGAAAAAAAGATTTATCCTGAACTTCCACCGCGATCCGATTATAGAATTTCAGAACTTGGACAATCTCTCCTTCCCATTATTGACGGAATGCTTAAATGGGGAGAGGATCACTTTGATATTTTCATCCGGAAGTATGGTAGTCCGACAAAATAACAAACTGATAAACAGCCGCCTAAAGTCTGACCTCTATTCGATATATTGTTAATAAGTGTTAATTAATTTGCTATTTAAAATATTATACTTACCTTTGCAGTGTTGTAGTAAAGCACAACACTACAATAAAGCTCTTAACTAAATAAATTTCAAAACAGTAACAATTTAAAGCAATGAAAAAAATCAATTCAATTCTTATCGCAGTCGCAATCCTCCTCGGCTTCTCCACTTCCATCAACGCTCAGATTCTCTACAAAGTGGAGAAAAAGGGTTCCGACAAAGTGAGCTACCTTCTGGGCACACACCACTTCGCTCCTCTTGCCGTCATAGATTCCATCTCCGAACTCCCCTCTATGCTCAAGAGCGTAGACAAACTATATGGCGAACTTGATATGGCACAGATGACTGATCCGGCTGTGATGCAGGGAATGCAGATGGCCCTGATGGCTCCTTCCGACAGCACTCTTGACAAAGTGCTCGATGAAGCACAACTCGCAAAACTAAATGGAGTCTGGAATAATCTTACAGGTGGAGCTGCTCCTCTAAGCATGATGTATGGCGTTAAGCCTTCCGTTGTAGCAACTCAAATTGCAGCCATACTGACTCAGAAAGTATTCCCCGAACTAAATCCAATGGAGGGAATAGATAAAATAATGCAGGATCGCGCCAAGGAAAACGGCAAGCCTGTCGAGGGGCTCGAAACCATGGATTTCCAAATCAATATGCTCTACAACCGTCCTATTTCGGAGCAGGCTGAAGGTCTGATGAAGACTGTCGATGATTTCGATAATGCTGAAAAGAAATCTGTGGAACTCGCCAATGCCTATCTTAATCATGACCTTGACTCCATTCTCAAGATGATGGAAGAGGAGGAAGATGATGCTGAGACAATGGACCGAATGATCTACAACCGTAACTCAGCTTGGGTCAGCCGTATCGCAAATGAAATGCCGCAGGAATCAATATTTGTAGTGGTCGGTGCCGCTCACCTTCCCGGCAAGAAAGGTGTGATAGAAGGGCTGCGCAATGCCGGATTCAAAGTTACACCCGTAAAATAATAAATTGAAATTGTTATCGTCTTTTTAATTTTCAAATTTCAATTTTAAAGTTTCAATTTCTCAAAGTGGTTGTTCTCGATAAAATACAATTTTCTTATACAAAAGGATTCCCGGCTTTATCCGATGTCTCGGCTCGAATTGAGCCGGGAATCCATCTCCTTGCCGGAGAAAACGGAGCCGGAAAAACAACCCTGCTCCGTATGATGGCAGGGGTGATCGCTCCTCAATCCGGATCATGCACCGTCTATGGCTCCGACCCGGGATGCGATGTCCCGTCGCAAAGAGGAAAAACATTCTTTGTGGAGGATAATATGGAATTTCCGGGGAAATGTATTCACGACTTTGCAAAAATGCATTCCCGCTTTTATCCCACGTTCTCTCCAAAACTATTGAATGAGAACCTCAAAGCTTTCGGTCTGTCCGGATTTGAACCGATGAAGAACCTTTCTTATGGAAATAAGAAGAAAACTCAGATTGCATACGCTCTCGCTCTGGGGGTAGATCTCCTTCTTCTTGACGAACCTACAAATGGTCTTGATATAGAAAGCAAGGCGATCCTCAAATCTCTGCTGGCGCGGTCAATGAGAGACAACCAGACAATCATAGTTGCCACCCATACCGTCTACGACCTTGACAGTCTTTTCGAAGGAGCCCTCATGATGCAGGGGTCAAATCTCCTTTTCTCCGGATTGGAGGAGGATGTGGTCTCTCGGTTGGCTTTTCCTATTACATCCACTCCCCATCCTCAGGCCATATATTCCGAGACTAATCTTGGAAGATATCTGAATATTACCGAAGCGGAGGATGAGGAGACAAAGGTTGACTGGAGGCTTCTTTATTCAGCCCTGCATTCCCCTAAACGAGATGAGATCCTGACTATCTTAAATTCTAACTCCTCTCTTGAAGATGACTGATAATACTCTTTACAAATCCGATTCTTTTTCTTTCCGTAGGGTTGGAGCTCTGTTCGCATATTACTTCCCTACACTCCGAAAGCAATTCTTCACTTACTTAGGGATATCAATGCTTTTCACGGCTCTGATTCTTATCCCGGTCCCCGATGATATGCGCACAGGGTTCTTCACCTTCTTATGGACCATCATCTACTGGATGTGGTATCTCGGACCTATTGCTATTGTTGGCAAAGGAAGAATGGAGACGGTAGACCGACTTCTCCCCACAAAGGCTTCGGAAAAACTCGTTTTTCTGCTGATATGGTATGTAATAGTTATTCCGGCCTCCCTTGTCGTTCTACCCCAATTCGCAGACGCTGTAATCTATCCGACCTTAGGCGACAGTTACCCCTATTTCAAGAAATTTCTTGACCTCCAGCTTCACGCTTCATGGGTGATGAGAACCATCTCCATCCTGGGTAATATCTGTGCCAGCATGGGTTGTCTCTACGCGGTGCTTAAGTCTCGCCATAACAAGTTCCTGTTCGGATTTCTGGCTGTGATCGCTATTCAGATTTTCTTAGGAATTCTCGGTGGCATATACAGCGGATATGAAATGACCGCAAAGGCATTCAAGATGGGACTTGAAGACGGTTTAGCCGGCACCGATTCACTTTCTGATCTGGAATTCCTGGAATATACCCTTGACATAGTTCAACCCTCTCCTGCCACCTACACTGTGCTCGGAATAATTATAGCAGCTATCCTTACTTTTGTCGCGCTTACTTATCGCCGACTCCGAAAACCCTCTCTTTGATATCCTTATGGAATTCAATGACAACAAACCTATATACCGACAGATTGTAGACCACGCGTTCGCTCTGATTCTTGAAAAGAAATGGCTTCCCGGAGAAAGAATTCCGTCGGTCAGAGAACTCTCAGCAGACCTGGGAGTAAACACTCGTACCGTTCTGAAAGCACTCGACGAACTGCAACTCGCCTCTCTAATTGAGCCGAAACGCGGGATGGGATTCCTTCTTGCTCCCGATGCAAGAAATAAGGTTGAAAAAGAGCTCCGCAAGGAATTTTTCGATTCTACTGTCCCCACGTTAGTAGAGGAGATGAAGAGACTTTCTATTTCAGCCTCCGACCTTCTTCCATATCTTCCGGAATAGAAGTCTTAATCTGTTTGGCATTACCTGATTCCTGAAATAAGTGAGGCACCCCCTTTCTCGGGGGCGCCTCAGCCTGTTTTACTTTATATCTCCTTCAGGAAATACGTGAAAGTTCAGGAATCCAAGCCTTTACCTGAAGAGGCTGCTTAAACTCCGGCAGATTCACCTCCGCATCATTTTCGCTGAAGACTATCACAACCTTGTTGCCGCTCTCCTTGTCAGTTTTTCTGACAATCAGTATCTCATTTCCTTTAGAATCCTTTATTGTCTCAAACTCAGAGTCTCCTCGCCACATGGCCGGATTTGCCGCACGGAATTTCATTACGGCAGCCACGTATGAGCGCAGTTGATTTTCCTGATAGCTTCGTGGATCAAGATGACCTGTCGTGCGGGCTATGTTATCTTTTTGAGCACCAACCGCATCTCGACAATCATCTCCGAATTCATCACCGTAATAAAGGGTAATCGGTCCGGAATATGCTGCCATAATTGCATGACGCGCCATCATCTTTTCGTAATAATAAGGATCATTAGGATTAAAATGATCTGCCAGACGATAGCCGTCATGATTGGATAAAAACAGATTCGGCATAACCTCATCATTCAGATACCCTCGCGCCGTAGGCTTGGATAATACAGTTATCACGTCAGTCCATCCATTCTCAAGACCCTCCTTGGTCGTATCCTGCATCGGACCGCTTATCAACTCTTTTCCATCGAAATCAAATGCACTCAATAGTCCTCCGTCGCGGTAGACTCCCTTATTGATGACATCAGCTGTGCCCCAGTCTTCACCTACCATATATCCTAATGTACCCCATTGCTCCCCTTTTGCTTTCCGCTCTGAGGTCAGTTTTTCTACTTCGCCACGTATTTCATTCCAATAGTTATGTCCCCCTTGTGTAGCCTGATAAGCCTGATCAAGACGCCAGCCATCAACCCCGAATTTATCAATCCAATAGGTTGCCACCTCTTTTATATAGTCAAGCGATCCCGGATAGGCTATGTTCCCTTTGCCATCACGTTCCCCACGATCACTGTACACTTCCGTTACATCAAGTTTATATCCCGAGGGAGAGGCTTCCGTGACTCCTCCATGATGACCGAACACACCATCCAGAATCACATATATTCCCCTTTTGTGTGCCTCGTCTACAAGTTCTTTCAAATCCTCTTCTGTCCCGAAATGAGGGTCTACTTTGAAAAAATTATTTGTAAAGTAACCGGTCGACTGGAGTTTTTCACCTCCAAACGCAGTAGAGCTATCAAAAATCGGAGTCATCCATAAGGCATTTGCCCCTAAATCCTTTATATGATCAAGGGAATTGATGATACCTCTAAGGTTACCGTTTTTCATAGCGTTATCCGGTCCCCACATCGCGGTATAACCCGGAGCACCCGTTGAGTCATTCTGAAAACTCGCTACCATGACTTGATAGATGGTAAGTTCTCGAGGATCGCCTGTAAGCGCAAACATCTGAGCCGTACCACAGAGTCCGGCACACAATGAAAGTAAAAATTTCCTGATTCTTTTCATGGTTAATACAGTTTCTTTAAAATTGCGTAAGCAACAAAACACGTTTTCTGTAAAAAGTTAATACAACCTTCCGGTTTCAATTACAAATTTAGATAAAAATATCGAGATTTATATATATATTTGCACTATAATCCTCTCCTGAGCGTAATTATGGAGACCCAAGCCGTTACATTAAGAATGGATAACAGATTAATAATTTTAATTTTTTCGTATGAACATATTGCTTAATATTATCTGGATTGTATTCGGTGGACTTATGGTGGCTATCGAATATGTAATTGCAAGTGTAGGAATGATGATAACTATAGTCGGGATTCCTTTTGGACTCCAGACAATGAAATTGGCAATGGTGGCTCTTTGGCCATTCGGCACAAAGATTGACGATAACAGTTGGCCCTCCGGATGTCTCGCCGGAGTAATGAATATAATATGGTGGTTTGTCGGAGGAATTCCCATTGCCCTGACCCATCTGTTCTGGGGTCTCCTTTTCTGCATCACCGTAGTCGGCATCCCATTCGGCATGCAACACTTCAAACTGATGCGCCTCGCTCTATTCCCCTTTGGAAAATCCATCTCCTGATCCTGATTATATCTGATAATTGCCATGTCATCGTCCATTGACAGTCAAAGTTTAGAAAATGCAAAAGCATTATATGAGTCAGGTAGGATCGAGAGTGTTTCAGTAGGTACTACTCAAGGACTATGCGAAATCCATAAAGCGCTCTTCGGTGGTCTGTATGATTTTGCTGGAAAGATTAGAGAAAAAAATATAAGCAAAGGTGGATTCCGTTTTGCACATGCCCTTTATCTGAAAGAGGCTTTGGCTGCTATCGAGAAGATGCCGGAAACCACATTCGAGGAAATAATAGCAAAATATGTTGAAATGAATGTGGCACATCCCTTTATGGAGGGTAACGGACGCGCCACAAGAATATGGCTTGACATGATTCTCAAAAAGCGACTCGGGAAAGTGATAGACTGGCGACTGATTGACAAAGATAAATACCTCCAGGCAATGGAGCGCAGTCCTATCAATGACCTTGAACTACGCTTCCTTCTGCAACCGGCTCTAACGGAAAAAATAAATGATCGTGAAGTCATATTCAAAGGCATCGAACAATCCTATTATTACGAAGGATACATAAAACCAAATACCCAATGATCCATTTCCCACCTCCGATCATTCTAATGTTAAAACTACCATTAAATAAAAACGCTTGGCATAGCCTCAATTATGCCGAGCGTTTTTATTTCATAATCATTCTAAGTCAGACCTGTCGTTTCTCAGTTTAGTGAGATTGTTACGATAAGGTTTGTTCTGAAAGTTTAGATTGTCCTTGAGATTGAGAGGGGGATTCAATACGGCAATCATATCCTTTTCTTTCTCTCCTGGAGTTAAGTCAGCCTTGAAGAGAAGCAATAGATTATCCGTCATCCACTCTGTCAATTGCTCCTCATCTTTATCTACAAACTTTATCTTAGGGCTACTTTTACCTTTTTCATTTTCACTCCTATAGGTTTTCTTAAGACCCATCAGTGAGCCAATTGATTTACGTAAAGTTGACTTCCCTGCATTATTTCTATTGAAGTGGGTCTGATAGTCCCTCTTACGCAAACTTTTCGTGCTTATTCCTACATAGACCAATTCATACTCTTGCCCCATATAGGTTACCATACATGGAGTGTACGTAACACCACATTCAGGCAACTTGCTTCCCGGATGAAGAAGTATGGCATATAGTCCCGGACAATCCGCAATCTTGGATTGATCATCCTTCTTTGGATCAAATGGAGTAAACTTCTCCAACTCTTCCTTAGTAAAATCACTCATCATTCTTGGCATAATCAGTCAATTAAATTTCCCGACCATCTATCTGTGCATAGACTTCGTTGATCATGCTTGATTCTGCCCCACTGAGAGTCTCTTTATCCAGATAACGGCGATAAACCAACTTCATTTGATTCTTATCTCTCGGGAATTTGCTTACGTCATTCCAAAGTTCGAGCATCTCTTTTTTCTTTAGGAAATCTTCGAAATCATCAAGCGCCTTGTAGCGAACATCAGACTTCAAATCACGCTGGTCATACTCTGCAATCACGAGTTTCTTTATCTCCGCAAAATTCATGGGATTATTTTATAAGTTTATGGAGCCTTGCCCCCTGAGACTCCGGTTATACATAAAGAAAAAGTGTGAGGGCTGTTGTCTTATCGTCAGGGGCTCTGGTAAACCCGAATGTATAAGAACAATATCCCCACACTTGAAGTATATCACTTAGTTGTCTACTACAAAGCATTATACTACAAGCAATGAGAGCAATTGCCATCCCTACATTCGTTAAAAAATTTACCAGACTTCCTGACGAAGGACGAACTTCACTTTCATCTTGTTTTAGACCCGGCCTTTCAGCTGAATCATTATGATTTTATGGTCTCTACCACAGATGCAAATTTACATCAAAAATAAATAACCACAAAATCAAATATGGGGATATTGTTTGTCTTCGGGTGCAAAATTAGTTTCTAAATGCGTCAATTCACGTCGTTTTCATTTTAATTAAAAAAATTATACACTTTTCCGAGGAAAAATATTTATTACACCTTATATGAAATATCAGGATTTTTATTTACATTTGCAGGTAAATGGAATATGTATCTTAATTTCATTTAATATGAATTCTTCTGACTCAATACTTATAAAAAATGCCAAAGTCTGGTCCGAAGGCCGATTCATCAATGCCGATGTGGAAATAAGAAATGGCATCGTAACGGCACTTGATCCTGTAGCTTCCTCTCCCCTCTCTTCTGAACGACATCTCCCCCCTTCTGCAGAAATTATAAATGCAAAGGGGATGTATCTTCTGCCGGGACTTGTCGATATGCACGTTCATTTCCGCGAGCCGGGCTACTCATATAAAGAGACCATAAGGACAGGTTCAAAAGCGGCAGCTGCCGGCGGCTTCACCACGGTATGCACAATGCCTAACCTGAATCCGGCACCTGACTCTCCGGAAAACCTTCTCACACAATTGGAGATTATCCGACAAGATGCTGTCATTGAAGTAATCCCCTACGCCACCATAACCCGGCTTCGCATGGGGCATGAGCTTGTAGACTATGAAGCGTTAGCCCCGGATGTATGCGGCTTCTCGGATGACGGGTCCGGAGTGCAAAATGAGGAAGTCATGAGGCGTGCCATGTCTGAGATTGCAAAGACAGGAAAGATTCTTGCTGCCCATTGTGAAGTGGAGGCTTTGCTTAACAAAGGCTACATACATGACGGCGTGTATGCCCACGACAATAACCATCGTGGAATCTGTTCCGAATCAGAGTGGAAAGAGGTGGAACGCGACATAAAGATTGCTGAGGAGACCGAGTGCCGTCTTCATGTCTGCCACATATCAACAAAGGAAAGCGTGCAACTCATCCGCGAAGCCAAAGCACGTGGAGTGAGAGTAACATGTGAAACCGGACCTCATTACCTCACTTTCTGCGATGAGGATTTAAAGGAGGAGGGCCGCTTCAAGATGAATCCTCCTATCCGCAGCCGTGCGGACAGGGAGGCTCTTCGCAAAGGAGTAGCCGATGGCACTATTGATGTTATTGCCACTGACCATGCGCCTCATTCCGAATCGGAAAAATCGAAGGGCTTGGAGAAAAGCGCAATGGGTGTTGTCGGTCTTGAAACCGCCTTCTCCGCAGTATACACTACGATGGTAAAGCCCGGACTCATCTCTATGGAACAGTTGGCTCATCTTATGTCGACCAATGCCCGCGCCATCCTCGGCATGCCTGCCGCCGGCGGCATCAAACCGGGGGTGCCTGCCGACCTCACTTTGCTTTCCGGAGCCGGCACATCAATCGTTGACCCGGCTACCTTCCAATCTATGGGAAAAGCGACACCATATTCCGGTCTGGAACTTTCAGGACATGTCGCAGCCACCATGTATGCCGGAGAATGGGTCTACAGGGCATATATTTGAGCAATGTCTTTACTTTATGGCTCATTATAGCCGTTTTGGACTTTTTGTCGCTTAAGAATTTTGCAATATTCCGTTTTTTGGTTAACTTTGCACGCAAATTGAAGGACATGACGACATCAAATAACGGTCGATACTCGTTGGTTCTGCTAAACATGCAGTCTTTTAACGGAAGCATTTGCCATCCGGCATCTTCCTTTTTTGATATTTCAGGGCAACTCGTAGGAGGGTTGCCCTTTTTTGTATCCATACCTGAATGATTAGTCTCACCTTCATGGTCCTCAGATTTTAAGAAAATAATCAATATACACTTTTACAAGATGAAGCCTTACACAAAAAAACTCGTACTTGAAGACGGACGCGAATTTCCCGGATATGGATTCGCAGCCGATTCCGAAAGAGTGGGAGAATTGGTTTTCAATACGTCTATGGTGGGTTATCAGGAGATTCTTTCCGACCCCTCATACGCCGATCAGATTATTGTCATGACCTATCCCCTAATCGGCAACTACGGAATCACCGATGAGGATTACGAAACAAAGTTCCCTTCTATCGGTGGTATGATTGTGAAGGAAAATAACGACTCGCCGTCAAACTTCCGCTACACCAAGACTCTGTCAGAGACTTTGGAAGAGAATGACATTCCCGCCATCAGCGGTATCGACACCCGTGCTTTAACCCGTATTTTACGCGATGCCAGAGGAATAAGGGCTATAATTACTGACATTGACACTCCGGTGGAAGAGGCAGTCAAAAAAATCAAGGCTGTAGAGCGACCCAAAAATCTTGTCAGTCGCGTAAGCTGCAAAAAACGTTGGTTCGCACGGACTACAGGCTATAAGTATGACATAGTCGCTATTGACTGCGGCATGAAATACAATATGGTCAGAAGCCTCAATGCTCATAACTGCAATGTTACGGTTGTGCCTTGGAACACCCCGGCCGAACAAATCCTTGCCTTTAATCCTGACGGTGTGCTGATCTCCAATGGTCCGGGTTCTCCGGAAGACGTGCCCGAAGTGGCGGAGACAATACGAAATCTGCGAGGGAAAGTGCCTATGTTCGGCATTTGCCTCGGCCATCAACTGATAGCATTAGCCTACGGAGCTAAAATTGTGCCTATCAACCCCGGACACAGAGGAGGCAACCATCCCGTAAAGGACCTGACAAATGGGAAAGTGCTGATCACAGCTCAGAACCACGGTTATGCCGTTGATGCCGATTCTGTAAAAGATACTCCTCTGGAGATCACTCATATCAATCTTCTTGACAATACGGTGGAGGGTTGCCGCTGTGTGGCTGATAAAGTGATGTCCGTACAATTCCATCCGGAAAGTGCTCCGGGTCCGCAAGACTCAATACATCTTTTTGAAAACTTCATAGAGCTCATTCCTTCCTCAAAATAAATCCTGATAATTCTCCTCTCATATTACTTAAGATTATGCCGAAACGTACAGATATAAAAAAAGTGATGGTGATTGGTAGCGGTCCTATCGTGGTAGGGCAAGCTGCCGAGTTTGACTACGCAGGCACTCAGGCTTGCACAGCCCTTAAAGAGGAGGGTTATGAAGTAGTGCTCGTCAACTCCAATCCAGCCACAATAATGACTGACCCCGAGATTGCCCATAAGGTGTATATGGAGCCTCTCACCCTCGAATATGTTGCAAAGATTGTCAGATATGAGCGTCCGGATGCTATCGTGCCCGGACTTGGCGGACAGACCGGCCTTAATCTTGCCGTGCAGCTTGCAAAGAAAGGGGTGCTGGAAGAGTGTGGAGTGGAAATTCTCGGTACCTCTTTCGATAGTATAGAGCGTGCTGAAGACCGTGAGCTTTTTAAGGAATTATGCGAAAGTATAGGTGAGCCGGTGCTCCCCAGTGACGTTGCGACAAGCATTGACCATGCAGCGGAAATAGCGGCGAAGATAGGCTATCCGGTAATCCTGCGTCCGGCATTCACTCTCGGAGGAACCGGCGGAGGATTTGCCGACAATGAAAAGGAACTGCGCGAGATGATGCGCACTGCCCTCGAGCTTTCCCCGGTGCATCAGGTGCTTGTCGAGAAGAGCATAAAAGGATTTAAGGAGATAGAATTTGAGGTGATGCGCGATGCCAACGACACGGTGATCGCTATATGCTCCATGGAGAATCTTGATCCCGTTGGAGTCCACACAGGCGACTCTATTGTTGTTGCCCCTGCCCAGACCCTTTCCAATAAGGAATATCAGCTTCTTCGCGACAGTGCTCTCAAGCTCATCCGCGCTCTAAAAATTGAAGGGGGATGTAACGTTCAGTTTGCCCTTGACCCCCTGTCGTTTGACTATTACCTTATTGAAGTAAACCCACGTGTGTCGCGCTCCTCCGCACTTGCCTCCAAAGCATCCGGTTATCCTATCGCACGTGTAAGCGCAAAGATCGCGGTCGGACTTCATCTCGACGAAATAGATCTCGGGCATATTCCGGCAAGTTTTGAGCCGACGCTCGATTATGTGGTTACCAAAATAGCCCGTTTCCCTTTCGACAAGTTTGCAGATGCTTCCAATGAACTTGGCACTCAGATGAAAGCTACCGGCGAAGTGATGAGCATAGGGCGCACAATGGAGGAATCTCTCCTGAAAGCCATACGTTCCCTTGAAACCGGAGTATGTCATATCCATAATAAAAAATTCGATGACATGCACACCAGGGAGATGCTCGACTATATCCGTCATGCCACAGACGACCGTATATATGCGCTTGCAGAGCTTATGCGTCGTGATGTGGATGCCGGAATCATATATAATCGCACAAAAATAGATATGTTCTTCCTCGACAAGATCAAGAACATTGTGGATTATGAGAAGACTCTTCGGGATAATCCTCTTGACCTTGATATTCTCAAAGAGGCAAAGGAGATCGGGTTCAGCGATAAATTCATCGGTCAGCTCTGGGATAAGAGTGAAGCTGAGATATATCTGATGCGGAAAGAGGCGGCCATTCGTCCCGTCTATAAGATGATAGACTCTTGCGGAGCCGAATTTCACGCCACCACCAATTACTTCTATTCCACATACGACGGTGAAAACGAATCTCTCCCTTCGGAGCGCAAGAAGATAGTCGTGCTTGGTTCAGGACCAATCCGCATCGGCCAAGGTGTTGAATTTGATTATTCCACCGTACACGCCATCTGGACTATCCGCCAAGCCGGTTATGAGGCTATTGTAATCAACAATAACCCTGAGACTGTCTCTACCGATCACACTACGGGAGATAAACTATATTTTGATCCCCTGACGGTAGAGGATGTAATGAATGTCCTGGATCTTGAAAAGCCCGTCGGAGTAATTGTATCGCTGGGCGGACAGACAGCCATCAATCTTGCCGAACCGCTTGCGGCACTTGGCGCCCCGATTATCGGCACAGGCATCGAGGCGATACGGAACGCCGAAGACCGCGGATGTTTCGAGGCTATTATGGAGAAGCTCGGGATTCCACAGCCGGAAGGGGTGGCTGTAACCCATATCGAGGATGGGGTAAAAGCAGCTGCCAGAATAGGCTATCCCGTGCTCGTACGACCCAGCTATGTGCTTGGCGGAAGAGCCATGCAGATTGTGAGCAACGAGGAGCAACTGCGTCATTACCTTCATACGGCAGTTGAGATTAATGTAGAGCATCCCGTCCTGGTTGATAAGTATATCATGGGAAAGGAGCTTGAAGTGGATGCCGTATGCGACGGGGATAATGTCTTTGTGCCCGGCATAATGGAACATGTGGAGCATACCGGCGTTCACTCAGGCGACTCCATAAGCGTCTATCCCACTTTCAGCGTGTCTCAACAGGTAAAGGATAAGATTCTTGACTATACCGTGCGTTTGGGCAAGGAAATAGGCATTATAGGTCTTTACAACATCCAGTTTATTGTAGATTCAAAAGATGATGTCTATGTTATTGAGGTCAACCCTCGCTCTTCAAGAACGGTTCCTTTCCTATCGAAAGCCACCGGAGTTCATCTTGCCGACATAGCCACACGTGTCATGCTCGGACATTCCCTGCGTGAACAGGGCATAGATATCCTTTATCCGGAGGAGAAGAAAAGATGGTTTGTCAAGACTCCGGCATTCTCTTTCTCAAAGCTTCGGGGAATGGACTCCTATCTCTCTCCGGAAATGAAATCCACCGGTGAGGCAATAGGATATGACAAATCGCTGAAACGTGCCCTCTATAAGTCTCTTCAGGCTTCCGGAATGACGGTTGCCAACTATGGGACAATACTGGTTACAATCGGTGATTCCGACAAGCAGCGTGCCCTCCCTCTAATACGTAGGTTCTATCAGCTTGGATTCAATGTGGAGGCAACCCGGGGAACTACCAACTTCCTTCGTGCAAACGGCATCCGAACCCGTCTCCTTCAGAAACTGAGCGAGGGGAGCGACGACATAATGAATTCCCTTCGTCAGGGACACGTCAACTATGTCATCAACACTATGGAACTGGCTGCCGATCATTCACACCGAGACGGATTCTACATACGACGTACTGCCGTAGATAATAATATTACAGTCTTTACTTCGCTCGAAACCGTGGAAGTGCTTCTGGATGTGCTCGAAGATATTACCATGAAGGTCTCCACAATAGATGCTGACGACTGACTGGCTGACGATTAATTAACTGCAAACCGTTCAACAGATGACTAAAATACAAAACCTGTATAAAGTGGTGAGCAACCGACGGCTTACCCACAAGACCTGGGTAATGACTCTGCGTGGCGACACCCAAGCCATATCCGCTCCCGGACAATTCGTAAATGTAGCAATTCCGGGTAAATATCTTCGTCGCCCTATCTCTATATGCGACTTCTCTCACGAAAGGGGGGAGATTGTGCTCCTTTACGATGTAGTGGGAGAAGGCACAAAAGCGATGAGTGAAATGAATGAGGGATTTAGTGTCGACATGCTCGTTGGACTCGGAAACGGGTTCTCGACCTCCTCGGTTGGCTCACGTCCTCTCCTGCTGGGGGGTGGCATCGGAACAGCCCCCCTATTGAATCTGGGACGCGCCCTTGTGCGCACGGGGAAACAGCCGATCGCTATTCTGGGATACAACACGTCTGCCGACAGTTTCGGAATGGATCGCTGGTTTGAGGAAATTGGCGTTGAAGCTTATATTGCCACGGTTGATGGCTCGATGGGGACAAAAGGTTTTGTAACTGATGTCATCCGGCGTTTTGATATTGAGGGTGATTACTTCCATGCATGCGGTCCGATGCCTATGCTCCGCGCTCTATGCACCTCTCTTGAAATTCCGGGAGAAGTGAGTATTGAAAGCCGCATGGGATGCGGATTCGGAGCCTGCGTGTGCTGTTCGGTTGAAACTCGCGATGGCGTGAAGAGAATTTGTAAGGAAGGACCTGTATTCAGAAAGGAGGAACTGATATGGAAATGAAGAATATGAAAGTATCCCTCAGCGGAGTCGAGCTGCAAAATCCTGTTATCCCGGCTTCCGGTTGCTTCGGTTTCGGATATGGCATGGCAGAGTATTATGACATTGATATTCTCGGCTCCATATCATTCAAAGGCACCACCCGGGAAGCACGTTTCGGAAATCCTCTGCCCCGTGTGGCTGAGTGTGCCGCAGGTCTTATAAACTCAGTAGGACTCCAGAATCCCGGCATTGATGAAGTTATTGCCGAAGAGCTTCCCAAGATGAGGAAGGTTTTCCACCAGCCTATCATTGCCAATATAAGCGGCTTCTCTATTGATGAGTATGTGGAGTGTTGCGAAAAGATTGACAAGGAGGAACAGGTGGCAATCATCGAACTCAATGTCAGCTGTCCCAATGTTCATGGAGGAGGGATGGCTTTCGGCACCTGCGCCTCTTCAGTGGGGGAAGTTGTAAAAGAGGTGAAGAAAGTGGCATCCAAACCCCTCTATGTAAAACTCTCCCCTAATGTTACAGATATTGTCGCTATCGGGAATGCCGCGGTTGAGGCGGGAGCCGACGGACTCTGCTTGATCAACACTCTTCTCGGAATGCGCATTGACATAAAGACGCGCCGTCCGGTGGTTGCAAACCGTATGGGAGGCTTTTCAGGTCCGGCAGTCTTTCCGATTGCCGTCCGCATGGTGAATCAGGTGGCTCATGCCTGCGGCGTGCCTGTCATAGGGTGCGGAGGTGTCTCCTCTGCTGAAGATGTCGTTGAAATGATGATGGCCGGGGCAACTGCAGTAGAAGTCGGAGCAGCAAACCTTGTCAACCCATACGCTTGTAAGGAAATCGTAGAAAATCTTCCTGACGTGATGAATAGACTTGGCATTCATGCTCTGTCGGAAATTATCGGAATAGTGTAATTTACACTACTCTCTTTCCGTTATAATAACAGGATTAAAAGTGAATTATAACGATAAAGCATGATAAATCCCAATCACTGTATTTTTCAATCCCCATTTTCAATTTTCAACTTTCAATTTTCAATTTATATATGGCTAAAGATGTAATTATTGCCTGCGATTTCGGCTCTGCCGAGGATTGTCTCGCATTTCTTGATAAATTCAAAGACGAGGAAAGAAAACCTTTCCTCAAAATAGGCATGGAACTTTTCTATGCCGCCGGTCCGGAAATAGTGAAGGAACTTAAAAAGCGGGGATTCAAGATTTTTCTTGACCTCAAGCTTCACGATATACCCAACACGGTAAAGAAAGCCATGAAGGTGCTCTCCGGACTGGATGTGGACATGGTCAATGTTCACGCCGCAGGCACTGTGGAAATGATGAAAGCCGCTCTTGAAGGTCTGACACGCCCCGATGGAAGCCGCCCGCTCCTTATAGCTGTAACACAACTCACGTCCACTTCTGAAAAGGCAATGCGCGAACAGCTCCTCATTGACGCCACTATCAACGACACCATAGCAAAATACGCTCAGAACGCGAAGGAGGCTGGTCTTGACGGAGTGGTATGCTCTCCCCTCGAATCTGCTTTGGTCAAGGAGGCTTGTGGCAAAGATTTCATGACAATCACTCCGGGAATCCGTTTCGCCGACTCAAAGGCTGACGACCAGGTGCGCATCACTGACCCTGCCCGTGCCCGCGAGATTGGCTCAGATTATATAGTGGTGGGCCGTCCCATCACAGCAGCCGAAGATCCCGTCGCTGCCTACCGCCGCTGCGTCCGCGACTTCCTCGCCCTCTAATTAGACCCAAGATCAGATATTAATATAATTCAATTTCTCGAGCCTCGGGCCTTGAGCCTTGAGCCTCGAACCTAACACCTAAACTATGGATACTGCAAAAAAAGTAGCAGCCGAACTTCTCGGCATCAAGGCTGTCTTCCTCAGCCCCGCCAATCCCTTCACCTGGGCAAGCGGTATAAAAAGCCCTATATATTGCGATAATCGTCTTATTTTGACTGCTCCTAAAGCGCGTAAAGTGGTTGAGGAGGCTATCGCCGCCACCGTTAAAGAAAAATTCCCGAAGGCTGAGGTGCTTATGGGAACATCCACCGCCGGAATCGCTCATGCCGCGATAGCCGCCTGGATTCTTGATATGCCTATGGGATATGTGCGCAGCGGCAATAAAGACCACGGTCGAGGAAACCGTATAGAAGGTAAACTTGAAAAAGGACAGAAAGTGGTCGTTATCGAAGACCTTATCTCCACAGCCGGAAGCTGCATTGAAGTTGTTGAGGCTCTCCGTGAAGCCGGTGCCGATGTGCTGGGGGTTGTCAGTATTTTTACTTACGGAATGCAGAAAGGGCTCGACCGTCTTGAGGCTGCCGGGGTAATAAACTATTCCCTCTCCAATTTCAATACTCTCTGCGAAGTAGCCGTTGAAGAGAAGTATATCACTCCTGAGGAGGAGATTAAGCTCAAGAAGTTTATGGCAAATCCCTCTGATGAATCCTGGATGGCATGAAACACCTGATAGACCCTACCGACCTCTCCAAAGAGGAACTTGAGGAGATAATTGACCTTGCTCTCGACATTATCGACAACAGGGAGAAATATTCCGAAACATGCAAGGGGAAAAAGCTTGCAACTCTTTTTTATGAACCCTCCACACGCACACGCCTGAGTTTCACAGCAGCCATGATGGAATTGGGAGGAAACGTGCTTGGTTTCTCTGATGCAAAAAACTCCTCCGTCAGCAAAGGTGAAACTTGCGCCGATACCACCAAAGTAATCAATTGCTTCGCAGATATTATCGCAATGCGTCATTTTGAGGAGGGCGCAGCTACTGTTTCCGCCATGAATTCCAATATTCCGGTCATCAACGCCGGCGACGGCAGCCATAGCCATCCCACCCAGACACTCACCGACCTTCTCACAATCCGTCGTGAAATCGGACACTTCGACAACATCACCATCGGTTTCTGCGGCGACCTTAAGTTTGGACGTACGGTTCATTCTCTCATAAAGGCACTTTCCCGCTATCCCGGTGTAAAGGTCGTTCTGATTGCTCCGGAACAACTCCGCCTCCCCGACTATATGAAAGAGGAGGTATGCGACCGCTACGGGGTTGACTATCGTGAAGTCGACACTATGGAGGAAGTGATGGGCGAGCTCGATGTCCTCTATATGACACGTGTGCAGAAAGAGCGTTTCTTCGATGAAGATGAGTATGACCGCGTAAAGGATTTCTTTATCCTTGACTCTGAAAAGCTCAAGCTCGCCCGTCCCGAGATGCGCATTCTCCATCCCCTCCCCCGTGTAAATGAAATCACGGTGGATGTAGACGCAGACCCACGAGCTGCCTACTTCCGTCAGGTAGAAAATGGCAAGTTCGTGCGTATGGCTCTCATCGTCAAACTCCTTGAATGGGCAAAGGATCCATCCAAAACAACAAAACTCGTTCCGGACGATGCCATCCGAGGCAAATTTATCTGTCGCAATAAACGGTGCATCTCAAATATGGAAGTTGGGGTCGAAAGTCTTTTCCGCCCTGCTCACGATTCCTCAGGAGGCTACCGATGCGTCTACTGTGAGTCAAAACCGAAATAAACTTTGTCATGTATATAGTTTACAGACTCAGCAAGAACAATTGCTGAGTCTGTATTTTAATTTTGCCTCCAATGCCTCGCTTGCTGCCGTCAACATCACCCAGATGCTCAGGAAGAAGACAAAGAAGCTTTTCTCTATTGGTCAAATTTATGTGTCAGATAGAGGCACAACGAATCTATAAAAATTACTTCATTGTCCTAATACCCACCTTTTCTGTTCTTTCTATCCTATAATATGCTTTTGTTTTGCATTTCCACCTTTTATTCCTACCTTTGTCGTTTGAATATTTCTCCTCAACTCCTCTCTTTTTGAAGTATTCCTGACATCATTATTTATTTTGTTTACAATGAGATTCTTACTCAAACTCATTTCTCCTGTCCTCCTCATGGCGTGGTCGATACCCATGTCGGGGGCTGAGATTCCTGACACACTTCGCCTCTCGAAAAAGGAGTGTCTGACAATTGCACTTCAGGATAATCCTACAGTTAAAGTGGCAGATCTCGAAGTTAAAAAAATGGATTATGCAAAAAAGGAGGTCATAGGATCCCTTTTTCCCTCCATCGACTTCTCCCTATCCTATCAGCGGTCGATTGAATTGCAGTCGATGAGCATGAATATGGGTGGACAGACCAATACTATAAAGATGGGAACCGACAATAACTGGAACACCGGCTTCTCAGCCTCCATGCCAATCATCAACGCATCTTTATGGAAATCAATCCACATCTCCGACACTCAGATTCTTGCTACACTCGAACAGGCACGAGGTTCAAGAATTGACCTCATCAACAGCATCAACAAGGCATATTATGCCCTTCTCCTTGCAATAGAATCGCGTGATGTCGTAAAACAGAATTACGATATTGCAAAAATGAATGCGGATATCTTTAAGAAACAGTTTGAGCAAGGCACTGCATCCGAATATGATGTGCTCCGCTCCTCTGTGCAGGTAACAAACATCGAGCCGGAACTGCTTCAGGCAGATATCGCCATCCGGCAATGCCAGCTGCAGTTGAAAGTGCTTATGGGGATAGATTCCACTGTGGAGATTTTGCCCAACATAAGGCTCAGTGAACTGAAACAGGAAATGTATGGACTCCCGGAGGGTTTCAAAAAGGATATCTCGGATAATACCAATCTGCGCTACCTTGACTTAAACAAGAAGATGCTTCAACAGAATGTCGCTCTTCATAAACTTGCATGGCTCCCTACTCTGGGTGCCCAGTTCAATATCAACTGGAACGCAATGTCTAATGGGAATGCGCTGCGCAATCAGACTTTCAACCCTTACAGCAACGTAGCGCTTGCCTTGAGCCTACCCATCTTCTCAGGGGGCAGAAAGCTCTACGCCCTGCGCCAGGCGGAAGTGCAGCTGAAAGAGATGAATTTCCAGCGTGAGAATCTTGTCAATTCCCTTAATATGCAAATTGATCTTGCCATTGACAACATCAACAGGCAAGTGCGTCAGATTGCAGCAAGCGAAGAGGGCATGAAGCAGGCTGAGAAAGCCTATCAGATCATGCAGAAAAGCTTCGAAATCGGTGCTGCGACATATCTTAATCTCAGGGATAGCGAACTTGCTAACACATCAGCTCGTCTCGCCTATCTCCAGTCTATCTATAATTATCTTATCTCAACAAGTGAACTTGATGCCCTCCTCGGGAATGAAGAAATAAAATAAACAGTCATGAAAACAACATATCTTAATTTCGCAGTCCTGTTTCTAATCTCGGTTGCCTCCGCAAATTTCATCTCCTGCTCAGGCTCCGATAGTAAAGAGCAAGCAAAAGAGAAACAGGAATCCCTTCCCGTTGTAGCCGTAGAAACTGTTACCGAACGTCCTGTAGACCAAATAGGGGAATATACGGCTACCGTCGAGCCGGATCTTATCAACAATATCTCTGCAGCAGCTCCCAACCGTATCAAACAGATTCTCGTAGATGAAGGGATGAGAGTGGGTAAAGGACAACGCCTTGTAGTGATGGATGATGTCAACACCGTAGCATATCAAACACAGGTAGACAATGCCAAGGCTAACCTGAATAATGTGCAGATCAACTACGACCGTGCTGTGGAACTCTTCAAGATCGGAGGCGGAACCAAGCAACAGGTAGACCAGATGGAGACTCAACTTATAAATGCGCGCAACACTCTCGCAGCCGCTGAACGGACTCTCCGCAATGCACAAGAAAACACAGTGCTTACCACTCCCATATCCGGAGTCGTTACCGCACGGAATTATGATCCCGGCGACATGTCGGGAGCTATGCCTATCCTTACCATTGCCCGCGTGCAGCCTGTAAAGATTGTCATAAACGTGACGGAAAGCGAACTCTCCCATATCAAAAAGGGGATGCCTGCAAATGTTACTTTCGACACTTACGGCGACGAGGTATTCAATGGAACCGTTACTATGGTTGCTCCTACAGTTGACCCTGCCAGCCGTACATTCGGTGTGGAAATAACCTCTCCCAATTCCGACGACCGCATACTCCCCGGCATGTTCGGGAGAGCCACTATGAACCTCGGCACCAAGACGCGCGTCGTTGTGCCTGACAAGGCTGTGGTTAAGCAACAAGGTTCAGGCGACCACTATGTATACGTGTATAATTCCAAAGATGGGACAGTATCCTATAATAAAGTGGAGCTTGGACAGCGCCTCGGAGCCGAATATGAGCTGATTTCAGGCGTGGAACCGGGTTCTCAAGTAGTGGTATCAGGTCAGACACGTCTTGCCAACGGCAAAAAAGTTAATATTAAAAACGAGAAAAAATGAGTCTTTACGGTTCGGCGGTCAAACGCCCCATCATGACCACCCTCTGCTTCGTGACGGTGATCATCCTCGGTCTTTTCTCTCTCGCGAAGCTTCCTATCGACCTATATCCGGATATTGACACCAACTCAATAATGGTCATTACGATGTATCCCGGAGCGAGTGCGAAGGATATAGAGCAAAACGTTACCAAACCCCTTGAAAATACTCTCAATTCGGTGGAGCATCTTAAACATATAACCTCCACTTCACGAGAGAATACATCCGTCATAACACTTGAATTTGAATATGGATATGATATCGATGTGCTCACCAATGACGTGCGCGATAAGCTCGATATGGTGAAATCCATGCTTCCCGATGATGCAGAGAATCCTATCATCTTCAAATTCTCTACGGATATGATTCCTATTTGCCTGCTTTCAGTGGAGGCAAAGGAGAGTATGAACGGTCTCTATAAGATTCTTGATGATGCGGTAGCCAATCCACTTGCACGTGTCGACGGAGTGGGTTCAGTTTCAATCTCAGGCGCTCCGAAACGTGAGATTCATGTCTACGTCGACCCTGCGCGTCTGGAGGCTTATAATCTATCTGTAGAAGCCATATCCGGAGTGATCTCCGCAGAAAACAGGAATATCCCGGGAGGCTCTTTCGACATCGGTTCAAACACCTACGCCCTTCGCGTTCAGGGGGAGTTTGATGAATCTTCTCAGCTCGAAGCCCTTCCTGTCGGGTCGTTCGGAGGAAAGACAGTCTTCCTGCGCGATGTTGCCAAGGTGGTCGACAGTCTTGAGGAACGCACGCAGCAGACCTACATCAACGGCAACAAGGGAGCCATGATTATCATCCAGAAACAGAGTGGAGCTAATTCAGTGGAGATTTCCAATAAGGTGATGAAGATGCTTCCAACTCTGGAAAAGAATCTGCCTTCGGATGTGAAAATCGGTGTTATAGTAGATACTTCTGATAACATACGCAACACCATTGCCTCCTTGGTGGAAACGGTTATGTATGCTCTCCTATTCGTGATGATCGTGGTGTTCTTCTTCCTCGGGAGATGGAGGGCTACAATGATCATCGTCATAACTATTCCCGTTTCGCTCATTGCCTCCTTCATATATCTGTTTGCCACAGGCAATTCTCTTAATATCGTATCTCTTTCCGCTCTCTCCATCTCGATCGGCATGGTGGTGGATGATGCAATCGTGGTTCTTGAGAATGTTACGACCCATATAGAACGAGGTTCTGATCCGCGGCAGGCAGCTGTGCATGGCACTAACGAGGTGGCGGTATCCGTTATCGCCTCTACCCTTACCCTTATCGCCGTGTTCTTCCCCCTTACCCTCGTTACAGGTATGACCGGCGTGCTCTTCCGTCAATTGGGATGGATGGTGACCATCATGATGATTATATCAACGGTATGTGCTCTTTCCCTTACCCCTATGCTTTGCTCCCAATGGCTACGTCTACGCAATAAGAATAGCAAGGGGATGAAATGGTATCAGCCAATAGAGAAGGCTCTTGATAAATTTGATGATGCCTACGCCTCTCTACTCCAGAAAGTAGTAACCCATAAGACCGTTACCATCGTCATTTGTCTCGGCATCTTTGTAGGCTCATGTTTTCTAATGAAACATGTGGGCACTGAATTTTTCCCCACTCAGGATGACGGACGTCTCGGAGTAAACCTTGAGCTGCCCATAGGATCGCGTGTGGAAGAGGCAGAAGCTTCGATGGCACGTCTTGATGCCCTATGGCGTGAAAAATATCCCGAGATTAAGGTTCAGAGCTACACTGTAGGTCCGGCAAGTTCTGACAATACTTATGCCTCTCTTTCCGACAACGGTCCCCACATCATATCAATGAATATACGTCTCTCCGACCCGGGCGACCGTAAAAGGAAAATCACTGAGATCGCGGATGAGATGCGTAAAGACCTTGACCGCGATTTTCCGGAATTCAAAAAAGCTCAAGTTATGGTTGGCGGCGGACGTGGTGCCGGAATGGGTGGTCAGTCTACAGTAGATTTCGAGATATATGGTTACGATTTCGACAATACCGACAAAGTGGCACGCGATCTTGCAGAGATTCTACGTGGCATAAACGGCACTGCCGATGTCATTATCTCTCGTTCGGATTATCAACCCGAATATCAGGTGGATTTCGACAGAGAAAAACTTGCCGCTCATGGCATTTCCCTCCAGACGGCAGCCTATTATCTTAGAAACCGTATCAATGGTGCGACAGCAACACAATTCCGTGAAGACGGAGAGGAATATGATATCAAGGTGATGTATGCCCCCGAAAAACGAACACAGATTTCTGACATTGAGAATATAATGATCTATTCAGCAACCGGTCAGGGTGTTCGTCTTAAGGAATTGGGTAATGTGGTGGAAAGATTCACGCCCCCTACTATCGAACGTAAGGACCGCGAACGACTCATAACCGTGTCAGCTGTAGTTGACGGTGTGCCGATGAGTCAGGTAGTGGCAGATGCGGAAGCACAGATGAACTCTATTGATATGCCGGCAGGCGTCTCTATTCAAATTGCCGGTAGTTTCGAAGACCAACAGGATTCATTCTCTGACCTCCTTCTGCTCGGACTTCTCATCATTATCCTTGTCTACATAGTTATGGCTGCCCAGTTCGAGTCGCTCACCTATCCGGGAATCATTATGACCTCTCTGCTCTTCGCATTCTCGGGTGTGTTCCTGATTCTATGGATTACGGGCCATACGCTCAACATCATGTCGATGATCGGAGCCATCATGCTTATCGGTATTGTGGTTAAAAACGGTATTGTACTTATCGACTATATATCTCTAAACCGCGAACGCGGCATGGGTATCCGGACAGCTGTCGTAGATGGTGGCAAATCCCGTCTTCGTCCGGTAGTCATGACAACGTTGACCACTATTCTCGGTATGGTGCCTATGGCAATAGGTTCCGGTCAAGGCTCGGAAATGTGGAAGCCGATGGGTGTGGCTGTGATTGGAGGTCTTACCTTCTCCACTATCCTCACTCTCCTGTTCGTCCCCACATTATATTGTGTCTTTGCAGGCAACGGCGTGAAGCGTCAGCGCAAGAAACTTCGCAAAGCCCTCAGCCCCAAATAATCTCTTTTTTAATTTTCAATTTATATAAGTTCGTGCAAGCAATATTCATATCATACGACCAAGCCCATCATCAGGCCATCATAGAGATTCTCGACCGCTGTTCATGCCGTGGTTTTACAGCTTTCGGAAATGTTCAGGGGCGAGGGTCTCACAAAGGTGAACCTCATTATGGCACTCATGCCTGGCCCTCTCTTGCACAGGCAATGATGACATTCGTGGAGGATGATAAAGTGGACAATCTTTTGGCTCGTCTGAAAGCCCTCGATGAATCAAAACCCCGACTCGGGCTTCGTGCTTTCGTCTGGCCGATAACAGCCACCATCTGACGTTTCCCCATCAATCCCTATATGGGAATAATTGCAAGTTGCATCTTATGATTTTCATCTAAAACCATAAGATGCAACTTGCAATTTAATTCCTTATAATATACTACCTATAATTATGCAGGATGTAAAAAAATTGCCATCCTTTCCTTCTCAACAATTTGGAAATTCAAAGATAATTAGCTAACTTAGCGGAACCAATCCCATCACCAATGCAAGCTCACTCCAAATCTCCCATAAATACAGAATTCATCAATCTCCAGACAGACTTCGGCTTCAAGCACATATTCGGTACCCTGAAGCACAAGTCCCTCCTGATAAGGTTCCTGAACGCCTTGTTCAAGGATCTTCTGACGGTGCGTGACGTAACCTACCATGACAAGGAGATCCTTCCGGCAGAGGAGAAGGGGAAGAGGATAGTCTATGATGTCTACTGCACGTCCAAGACTAAGCGAAAGGAGAGCCTCCTGTTTCCCAAGAATCAGCTTTCATCGGATAAGGGGAATTCGGAGGCCGAACACCATTTCATCCTCGAGATGCAGAACATCTATTCGCCTCCGTTTGAGGAGCGGATGGTCTATTATGTTTGTCAGATGGTTAGCCGTCAGGGAAAGGCTGGGTGGGACTATACCCTGGATCCGGTGTTCGCCGTAGCGGTGTTGGACTTCAACTTCAGCCATCTCAAACCGAAGCTAATCCGGAGGGTCATGCTTTCCGACACGGAGTCGGGAGAGAGGCTGACGGATAAAGTCCGTATAATCTTCTGTTCCCTACCTGAGCTACCGTTGAGGTGGGAGGAATGCGTTACAGAGATAGAGCAGATGTTGTACCTGATAAAAAATATGGAGAGTATGGATAGGAAATCAAAGGCATATATAGATGGAAATTATTCCGAACTGTTTGATGCGGCTCGCAGCAGCGAGCTCAGAGAAGAGGAGATAGTCTACTACAGCCAGTCGCTGGAGAAGCTTCGCGAGACACAGCGTGGCATAGAATACGCAGCCGAGGAGGCAGCCCGTGTT
Source organism: uncultured Porphyromonadaceae bacterium (assembly GCA_947176915.1). Lineage (GTDB taxonomy): Bacteria > Bacteroidota > Bacteroidia > Bacteroidales > Muribaculaceae > Lepagella. Next base: position 56,986 of record CAMWSM010000001.1, read on the forward strand.
GCAGCGGAGAAAGCCGAGAGAAAGGGCATCGCAAAAGGCAGAGCAGAAGGAATTGTTGAAGGCAGAGCAGAAGGCAGAGATGAAACTCTCCGTGGGATAGTGAGATTCATGTTAGAGCAAAACGCAGACATAGAGTTTATCTCCAAAGCCACAGGCTTAAGCAAGGAAGAAATCCAAAAATATCAATAACCGGGAGAGGGGTCAGTCCCTTGACCCCAGGGCGACTCTGGTGCGCGACAAAATGTTTTAAAAAGCATTTTCCCGTGGCCTATCCCGCAAACCCCCAATCCCCATCCTTTCCTTGTAGAAAACTTGCCAACCTTCAGGATTTTCCTTAAAATTTATTCGTCGAGGGGAAGCATGGAGGGATGGGATTTCATGAATTTATTGTAAAACTCCATTGCCTTACTTTCTTCCGTAGATGCCACATATCTTGCCAAGTCACTCTCCCCATATACAATAGGGCGATGGTTAAGTCTTTTAGAGACCTTCTCTCCTTCCTTAAGCAACTGTCGAGATGCTTCTGTAAGGAAAGTCGCCTTGAACTTTTCCCAAATATACTCTATCCCCTCTTCTGAAGGATGAACCAGATCCTCAGCATAAAAGCGATAATCGCGAAGATCATCATTCATAATCTCAAATGCCGGGAAATAGACCGCCTGGTCATTTGCCGTGCAAATTTCCTCACATGCCAATTGCAAAATAGCCTTCGAACAGCTGTTTCCCTCAAAGCCATCCTTGAGATGACGAACGGGACTCACTGTGAATATCACTTTAAGCTTAGGATAGATTTGCCTGAGCCTTTCCAACAGTATATTCCATTCCTCTGTAATCTCTTTCAACGTAAGCCGACGCCGCATGAACATCTCCGCGGGAAATTTGTGGCAGTTGGAGACAATATACCCGGGACGTTCGCACAGTTCATAAACCCATGCGGTCCCAAAAGTAATGATCAAGGTCTCTGCCTCTGAAAGATAGGTCATGAGGCGGAGAAACCGAGAAAAGACTCTCTCCTCTGTCTCGGCTTTTGAATATGTAGTGGCACAAGAATCTGTCAGCCATGACACATATCGGTTATCCCTTTCAGCTACCGACCTTCTTATAGTTGAGTAAATATTTTGGTCATACAAAGCAATACGTAGAATATTTGCAATGGAGGCAGGATTAAAGAGAGTGCCGCACACGTTGGGAAACGCACGCCATCGACTGCATCTCATCATTCGTCCGATATTGTCTGTAAAGCATGAGCCAAGAAGCACTACCGCACGCTCAGGATTTAAGACAAACGACGGTTTCGCCGGAATAAGTTCAGTTCGGAATTTCATATTTTGAAGTTGAAAGATACAAAATTATAAAAAATCAGAGTTTGAAATAGGAAAGGTTTCAGAAAAATTTATTAATTTTGCACACATAACCCCCTTTATCCTATTTTGAGGAGGGTCAAAAACGTTATCGGCATGAAATGTCCCTCACAAAACCTATCCCGGAAGCGTCGAAAGCGTGGTCAAATGACCACCTCCCTGCATTCACGTGCCCTCTCCTTTGCCCCCGTGTATTTCCCTATGGATGGTTTGTGCCATTATCTTTCCGATTTCGTCATGCAGAAAAAATATAATAACAATATAATTGATTGGGACGCCTTGAGCATTCACGGCGCCCTTTTCGTTTTCTAAACTTCTTTTACATCGTGAAAATAGGTGTTGTTATGGGCTCCACATCCGACTGGGGAGTCATGAAAGCCGCTCCTGAGACACTCGCTCAGTTCGGCGTTGAGTGTGAAACAAAAGTGCTGAGTGCGCACCGCACTCCCGCAGAGCTTGAAAAATGGGTGTCCTCACTTCGTGATCGTGGATTTGGAGCCGTAATCGCGGCAGCCGGAGGAGCAGCGCATCTTGCCGGCGTGGTAGCAGCATTCACCACACTCCCCGTGATAGGGGTCCCAATCAAGGCAAAAACTCTTGACGGTCTGGATTCACTTCTCTCAATGGTGCAGATGCCTTCAGGCATACCTGTGGCAGTAGTGGCTATAGACGGAGCCAAGAATGCGGCTCTCCTTGCCATCGAAATGCTTGCCATCACTGATGAAGAACTGAAAGATAAGATGGATGCGTTCCGTAAAGAGCAGGCAGCCAAAGTACTCGCCTCGAAGCTTGATTAACTGAAACAAATTAAGATAATAAATTTCTCCAATGTCTGCATTTAGAATTTTTGTCGAGAAACGTGAGCCTTATCGTGTGGAAGCTGACAGTCTGCGCGATGAACTCAACGCCAATCTCGGTCTGAACATAAAAGACCTCCGCCTGGTTTGTGTCTATGATCTTTTCGGATTTTCTCCAGAGCTGGTCGACAAAAGCGCGGAAAAGGTTTTTGCAGAACCAGCCACAGATTCCGTGGCTCGCGATATTGACCTGAATGGAAAACCATATCTCGCAATTGAATCTCTTCCCGGACAATTCGACCAGCGCGCAGCGGCTGCTGAAGAATGCGTAAAACTTATCCAACCTGATGCGGATATCGAAATACGGAGTGCCAAACTCCTTATCTTCGATGATTCCGTTGGGGAGGAGGAGAGAAAGAAAATTGCCCACTACTGCATTAATGCCGTAGAAAGCCGCGAAAAGGATCTCTCTGTGCTGGCTGCTCCCGAACGCGCCGCAGCAAAACCGGTGGCAGTGCTTGAAGGATTCCGCAATATCACTCCTGATAAAGCCGGAGAATGGTGTAAGACAAATGGTTTGGCTATGAACGGAGACGACCTTATGGAGGTTGTCAAATATTTCACCGCTGAGGGAAGGGATCCCAACGAGACAGAGCTTCGCATTCTTGACACTTATTGGAGCGACCACTGCCGGCATACTACTTTCACATCCGAGCTAACCGACATAAAGGTAGATGATTCGTTTGCTACAGCCGACATCGAGCAATCGCTCAAGCAATGGCATGAGATACGCAAGGTTCTCGGACGTGAAAACAAACCTCTCTGTCTTATGGATCTCGCCACTATCGGAGCACGCTATCTGAAGACTATCGGCAAACTTGATGATCTGGAGCAGAGCGAGGAGAATAATGCCTGCAGCATCTACGTGGATGTCGATGTGGACGGCAAGACTGAGAAATGGCTTCTTCAATTCAAAAATGAGACTCATAACCATCCCACCGAAATAGAGCCTTTCGGCGGAGCCTCCACCTGTCTGGGTGGTGCTATCCGCGACCCATTGAGCGGTCGCAGCTATGTCTACCAGGCAATGCGTGTAACAGGGGCCGGAGATATATACAAGCCCGTTAGTGAAACCATGGAGGGAAAACTTCCTCAGCGTGTTATTTCGCTACGTGCATGTGCCGGATATTCCTCTTACGGCAATCAGATAGGACTCGCCACTACCCATGTGCGTGAGATTTATCATCCTGACTATGTAGCCAAGCGTCTTGAAGTGGGAGCAGTAGTCGGTGCGGTAAAAGCCTCCGACGTGCGTCGTGAAAGCCCCGCGCCAGGCGATGTGGTACTTATGTTCGGCGGACGTACAGGCCGAGACGGCATAGGGGGTGCCACAGGTTCATCAAAAGAGCATACCACCTCATCTCTTGAAGAGTGTGGAAGCGAAGTGCAGAAGGGAAATGCCCCGGAGGAACGAAAGATCGCTCGTCTTTTCCGTCGTCCGGAGGTAACGCGTCTTATAAAGAAATCAAACGACTTCGGAGCAGGGGGTGTCAGTGTTGCCATCGGTGAGCTTACAGATGGACTGGACATCCATCTTGACCGTGTCCCTACCAAATATTCCGGACTTAATGCCACAGAACTTGCCATAAGCGAAAGCCAAGAGCGCATGTCGGTGGTGGTGGAAGCCAAGGATATGGAGGAGTTCATGAAATATTGTCATGAAGAGAACCTTGAGGTGAATCATGTTGCTGACGTAACCGACTCCGGACGCATGCGCATGTTCTACGGCGATAAGATTGTGGCAGACCTCTCCCGGGAATTTATAGATTCTGCAGGAGCACGTCATTTTGCAGAAGCAACCATAGGTACGATTGAGCCGATCGATCCCTTTGAACGTGAAGTAAAAGGAGCCGGAATCAAGGAAAAGATGCTGAATCTCCTTTCCGATGATAATGTAACTTCCCAGAAAGGCCTTATCGAGCACTTTGATTCCTCTATAGGAAAGTCTACAGTGCTCATGCCTTTCGGAGGCAAGACCCAACGCACAGAGGCTCAAGTATCGGTTCAGAAACTTCCGGTAGGGAGTCATCACACAGACACGGCATCTATGATGGCATTCGGATTCAATCCTTATCTCATGGCATGGAGCCCCTATCACGGAGCTGCATATTCCGTAGTCGAGGCTGTGGCTAAGGCAGTGGCTGCCGGTGCTGAATTTGAGCGAATGAGATTCTCCTATCAGGAATATTTTGAAAGGATGAACTCACGCCTTGCATGGGGCAAGCCACTCGCGGCTTTGCTCGGAACTCTAAGGATGCAGACCGAACTCGGGCTTGCCTCTATCGGCGGCAAGGATTCCATGAGCGGCACATTCGCAAATATCAGTGTACCTCCCACATTGATTGCTTTCGGAGTGGCACCGGTTGACGCCCGCGAAGTAATTTCTCCGGAGTTTAAAGAGCCGGGCAATTTCCTATATATCGTACGCCATAATCCCCTCCCCTCTCTCATGCCCGACACAGAGCAGCTGATGAATAACTTCCGCATGCTCAACCGTCTCATAAAGGAGCACACCGTAGTAGCCGCCTATTCTCTCGGATTCGGCGGTCTGACCGAGGCTCTCGCCAAAATGAGTTTCGGCAATGAAATCGGAGCAGAGGTGAAAGTGAAGGAATCGGACCTCTTCAATTATGGCAATGGTTCCATAGTTGTTGAAAGCAAAGATATTCTTGAACTCCCCAATTTCGATCTAATTGGAAAGACTATTTCCGACCCCACGTTAAAGGTAAACGGCGAGCAAATTTCCATCAAAGAGGCTTTTGACGCCAATCGCGAACGCTTCATTGCCGTTTATCCCGACTCTACTTCCGTTCGCGGGAAAGTTGAGAACGCAGTTTCAGGTGAAAATAAGGTAACATACAAGGGAGATGCCAAGGAGCATCCCGTTGTCTATCTACCCGTCTTTCCGGGCACCAACTGCGACTATGACATGACCGCTTCTTTCGAGAAAGAGGGCGCGATCGTTACTTCGTCAGTATTTATCAATCTCTCACCGGAGGATATTGAGAAATCCACATCTGATATGGCAGCGCATATAGATGCTTGTGATATTCTTGCTTTCTCAGGCGGTTTCTCTGAGGGAGACGAGCCCGACGGCAGCGGAAAATTCATAGCATCGGTCATTATGAACGATAAGGTAAAAGCAGCCATCGAGCGTCTCATAGCACGCGGCGGACTTATCCTCGGCATCTGCAACGGTTTCCAGGCACTTGTGAAATCAGGTCTGCTACCCTTCGGAAAAATCGGTGATCTGACTCCTAATTCCCCCACCCTTTTCCATAATGACATAAACCGTCATATCTCCCAGATAGTATCTACCCGTGTAGGCTCGGTTGCCTCCCCCTGGCTCAAAGGATTCAAACTCGGAGAACTCCATTCAATCGCAGCCTCTCACGGAGAAGGTAAATTTGTTGCTGATGCCGAATTGGCAGCGACCCTCCGCAAAAACGGTCAGATTGCATTCCAATATGCCGACAGTGAAGGTAATGCCACCATGGACTCACCCGCTAATCCCAACGGCTCGACAGAGGCTATTGAGGGCATAATCTCACCTGACGGTCTCATTCTCGGAAAGATGGGACACTCCGAGCGCTATGAGGATGGCCTCATGAAGAACATCTCAGGCAACAAGCGTCAGAATCTTTTCGCTAACGCAGTGGCTTATTTCAGGAAAAAATAATAAAACGAGGGTGTAGCAAAAAAAGCTTAATGTAATATAATGCTCGGGAGGTCTCGGCAAATATGTTGAGGAAATGGAGTTTCCTTATTATTGCATAGCGGGATTGCGGAGCAATCCCCTCCCAGGCATTACGGAAAAATAAGGTATCTTAATTTTGATACATCCTACTATAAAACATAATATAACAATGGCAAAAAGTTATGAAGCTTCCGGCGTGAATCTTGAGGCAGGCTACGAAGTAGTGAGCCGTATCAAGAAACATGTCGCATCTACAAATCGTCCCGGATGTATGGGCAACATCGGTGCTTTCGGAGGAATGTTCGATCTTGGCAGCCTCGGCTACAAGCATCCTATCCTCGTCAGCGGCACGGACGGAGTAGGCACTAAACTTAAAATCGCTTTTGCTCTCGGCAAACATGACACTATCGGCATTGATGCCGTTGCCATGTGTGTCAATGACGTGCTTGCCCAGGGTGCGGCTCCCCTGATATTCCTCGACTATGTGGCTGTGGGTAAAAACCATCCGGAAGTGGTCGAAGCGATTGTTTCAGGAGTAGCCGAAGGGTGCCGTCAGGCAGGTTGTGCCTTGGTGGGCGGTGAAACAGCAGAGATGCCCGGCATGTATGATGAGGATGATTATGATATCGCCGGCTTTACGGTAGGTGCCGTAGAAAAAGAGAATCTAATCGACTGTTCCAAGGTGAAGGTTGGCGACGTGATAGTAGGAATTGCATCTTCAGGGGTTCATTCCAACGGGTTCAGCCTCGTGCGTAAGATCGTGGCAGACAATAATCTTGATCTTAACAAGCCGGTTGAGGAATCGGGCGACCTGACACTCGGAGAAATGCTTCTCACCCCCACAAAGATATACTGCAAGCAGGTGCATGAAGTGTTGAAAGAGGTGGATGTCCATGGCATCGCCCATATCACGGGAGGTGGTTTCGACGAAAATATCCCGCGTATATTGAAAGACGGGCAGGGTGTTGAAGTGGAAGAGGGCACCTGGGAAATACTTCCTGTCTTCAAATTCCTTGAAAAATATGGCAAAGTGCCTCATCGCGAGATGTTCAACATCTACAACATGGGCATAGGCATGGTTCTTGCGGTTGATGAGAAAGATGCTGCCAAAGTGGTTGAGATTCTCAACAAAAACGGTGAAAAAGCAACAGTAATCGGCAAGGTGGTCGAAGGCACAGGAGTCACTATCAAATAATTTGCCGCACTTATGACGAAAAAGAGAATAGCGGTTTTTGCAAGTGGCAACGGCTCCAACTTCGAGGCAATCGTGAAGGCTTGCAACGAAGGGGCAGTGAATGCAGAGGTAGTGCTTTGCGTCACAGATCGTCCGGGTGCATTTGTTACTCAACGCGCCTATCGTGCAGCTGTACCTGTGGTGGAATTTCGTCCAAAAGATTATCCCTCGAAGGCTGATTTTGAGACTATGCTCCTCTCTCATCTGAAAGAGAAAGAAGTGGATCTGATTTGTCTTGCCGGATATATGCGCATTATTGGGGAAACCCTTCTTGAAGCATACCCGGGAAGAATACTCAATATCCACCCATCCCTACTGCCGGCTTTCAAAGGGGCTGATGCAGTAGGGCAGGCAATGGCATACGGAGTTAAGGTGTTCGGGGTTACCGTGCATTATGTGGACTCCTCGCTCGATGGAGGGAAAATAATCGCTCAGGCAGCCATCTCCTACGAGGGAACTGATCGTGATGATCTTGAGGCACTGATACATGCCCGCGAGCATATTCTTTATGCCGAAGCCATCAACAAGGTTCTTCCCACCATCTGACAAGATAACAGCAATCATTTTTCAAACTGAAAATATCATTAGAGAATAAAATATATGAGAGCTTTAATAAGCGTTAGCGACAAAACCGGCATAGTTGAGTTTGCCACAGCCTTGAAAAACATGGGCTGGGGGCTCATAGCTACCGGCGGCACATTGAAAGTGCTCCGCGAAAGTGGACTTGAAGTGTCCGATATTCAGGACATCACCGGCTTTCCCGAGATTTGTGAAGGTCGTGTAAAAACCCTCCACCCTAAAGTGCATGGCGGACTTCTCGCTCGCCGAGACAGCGACGACCACATGCGTCAGATTGCCGAAAACGGCATCGAGACAATAGAAATGGTGTGTGTCAATCTTTATCCATTTGAAGCGACTATTGCCAAAGATGGAGTCACTATGGCAGATGCAGTAGAAAATATAGACATAGGCGGTCCCTCCATGCTTCGCAGCGCAGCCAAGAATTTCAGGGATGTAACCGTGGTTTGCGATCCCGCCGACTATGCTATGGTCATCGAGGAAATTGCGGCAAATGGCAACACCCTTCCCGAGACTCGTCTCAAGTTTTCAGCCAAGGCTTATACCCACACTGCTCTCTACGACAGTTGCATTGCAACCTATATGCGCCGGCAGGCAGGTCTTGATGAAAAACTTTTCCTCAGCTTCGATGCAATCCAGACTCTTCGCTACGGAGAAAATCCTCATCAGGCAGCCACTTTCTATCGCGCTCCCAAAGAGGTGTCTTATTCTGTAGCCCACGCCCGTCAGCTTGGAGGAAAGGAATTGAGCTATAACAATATTCAGGATGCCAACGCTGCCCTCAATATCGTGCGTGAATTTACCGAACCATTCTGCTGCGCCCTCAAGCACATGAATCCATGTGGAGCCGGCATCGGCAAAGATCTTCTCGAAGCGTGGACTCGCGCATACGAGGCAGACAAGGTCAGCATATATGGGGGAATCGTAGCAATGAACCGCCCTCTGACAGCTGAAGTGGCTCGCCAGATGAAGCCTATTTTCCTTGAAATAGTAATGGCTCCCGCATTTGAGCCGGAAGCACTTGAAGTTCTCTCCTCCAAAAAGAATCTTCGTCTTCTGGAAGTTACAATGGATAACGTGCGCGAGCCGCAGAAACAATATGTCGGTGTCAACGGTGGTCTTCTGGTTCAGGATGCTGATGTGGAATGCAAGGATATTACTGCCGATATGTGCGTAACCGAGCGTAAACCGACAGAGAAGGAACTTCAGGAGATGGACTTTGGCTGGAAAATCGTCAAGCACGTGAAGAGCAACGCCATTGTAGTGGTCAAGGATGGAGCTACTGCCGGAGTAGGCGCAGGTCAGATGAATCGCGTCGGTTCCGCTCAGATTGCACTTGAAGAGGCTAAGGCTGCCGGAATCACAGAAGGCCTTGTGCTTGCATCCGACGGTTTCCTACCCTTTGGAGATACTGTTGAGCTTGCCTCAAAGTATGGGGTTACCGCTATTGTTCAGCCCGGCGGAAGCATTCGTGACGAAGATTCAATCCGCGTGGCTAACGAGAAAGGGATAACCATGCTCTTCACCGGAATGCGTCATTTCAAACACTAATCCCCAACGCTTGTCTCCGGATATGGAAAAGAATAAAAAAGTACTCGTGGTTGGCAGCGGAGGTCGTTGCCATGCCATCGTGAAGGCACTCCGCAGATCTCCGCAGGTGGATAAGATATTCTGCGCGCCCGGCAACGCAGGAATTGCCGAAGATGCCGAGTGTGTGGCAATCGGCGTGGAAAATGTGGATGCTTTGGTGGATTTTGCCAAAAAGAATGATATCGACCTTACGGTTGTAGGTCCGGAAGCGGCTCTCGCCAAAGGACTTGTTGATGCTATGGATGCCGCAGGACTTAAAGCTTTCGGTCCGACCAAAGCGGCAGCCCGCATTGAGAGCAGCAAGGAATTTGCCAAACAGATAATGGCTAAGTATAATGTTCCGACCGCTGCATACGAAGCATTCGATGATTTCGACAAAGCATGGGAATATGTCAAAAACCGACCCCTGCCCGCTGTAATAAAATATGACGGGCTGGCAGCCGGAAAAGGTGTAGTGGTAGCCCTGACCTATGAGGAGGCTGAGGCGGCATTACGCGACATGCTTCTTGATGCCTCTTTCGGAAAAGGGCGTGTTGTAGTTGAGGATTTTCTCGACGGGCCGGAATTTTCATTCATGTGCGTCGTATCGGGCAACAAGGTTTATCCTCTTGCCGTAGCGCAAGACCATAAGCGTGCTTTCGATGGGGATAAAGGACCTAATACCGGTGGTATGGGAGCATATTCCCCCGTTCCTTTCGTAACGGAGGAGATTCGCTCAAAAGCTTTGGAGGAGATTATTCAGCGCACAGCCGATGCTTTGGTAGCCGAGGGAGTGCCTTTCAAGGGAGTGCTCTACGGGGGTCTTATTCTTACGAAAGAGGGTCCGAAAGTAATTGAGTTCAACGCCCGTTTCGGTGATCCCGAGACTGAGGTTGTCCTCCCGCGCCTTGAAAGCGACATCTATGAGCTTTTTGAGGCTGCCGTAGAGGGGCGCGATTGTGAAACACAATGGAGCGATGATGCCTATCTGGGAGTTGTGCTTGCCTCGGAAGGTTATCCCGGCAAATACGTGAAAGGTACTGAAATAAAGAATCTCGACAAGGTGGATGCGGAAGTATATCACATGGGCACCAAGCGAGAAGGAGATCGCCTTCTCACCGCCGGAGGACGTGTCCTCATGGTAGTGGGCAAAGGGAAGAGCGTGGCTGAGGCAAATGAGAATGCCAAAAGGGAGATCGAGAAAATTGATTGCCCATCGTTATTCCATCGTACAGACATAGGAAAATGGGCGTTAGGCGGCAGACAGTAGGCATGAGAATAATTAGACTGACTCCAGACCTTAAGCCTGAGGCCTAAAACCTAAAACCAACAAATTATGATTATCAGCGGAACTCAATTAGCAAAAGAACTGAAGCAAGATGTGGCTCTCCGCGTTGCTGAAGTAAAAGAAAAATATGGAAGAGCACCCCACCTCGTAGTGATTCTTGTCGGCGAAGACCCGGCAAGCCAGTCATACGTAAAAGGGAAAGGGAGGGATGCTGAAGAGGTAGGATTCAAAAGCACCACCATTCTCCGTCCGGCAGATATTTCCGAGAAGGAACTTCTTGATATGATAGCCGAACTCAATGCGGATGATTCCGTAGATGGCGTGCTCGTTCAGCTTCCCTTGCCCAAGCACATTAATGAGGATAAGGTGATTGAGGCAATTGCAAAGGAGAAAGATGTAGATGGTTTTCATCCTGCAAATGTCGCTGCATTATGGCAGAAACTTCCCTGCACCCTCCCCTGCACCCCGAAAGGAATCATCAAGATGCTTGACAAGGCAGGAGTAGATATTGAAGGGAAAAAGGCTGTCGTGATAGGACGCAGCAATATCGTAGGTCTCCCTGCCTCCAAGCTGCTGCTTGACAGAAATGCCACTGTAACCATCGCTCACAGCCGCACAAAAGATCTTGCCAAGGTTGCTTCCGAAGCTGACATTCTCGTGGTAGCCATCGGACGTCCGAAATTTGTTACAGCCGATATGGTAGGAGAAGGAGCAGCCGTGATTGACGTGGGTGTCAACCGGGATCCGGAGACGGGCAAACTCTGTGGCGACGTAGACTTTGAAGCCGTTAAAGATAAGGCGAGTGTCATAACTCCGGTGCCCGGAGGTGTAGGACCCATGACGCGCGCATGCCTTATGGAGAATACTCTTGAGTGTTTCCTTCGCAAAATGGAAAATAAATAATTCATAACAACAATGATCGAAAGATACGGAAGAGATATAATGCGTGAGGTATGGACGGAGGAGAACAAATTCCGTGCATACCTGAAAGTGGAGCTTCTGGCAGCAGAAGCATGGATGGAATTGGGCGTAGTGCCCAAGGAGGATGTTGAGAAACTCAACGCCAATGCCACATTCAACATCGACCGCATAAAAGAGATAGAACTTCAGACCCGGCATGACATCGTGGCGTTCACCCGCACCGTGAGCGAGAGCCTTGGCGAGGAACGCAAGTGGGTTCACTATGGGTTGACCTCAACAGATGTTGTGGACACAGCCAATGGCTATCTTTTCAAGCAGGCTGACGAAATCCTTATGAAGGATATTGAGGAGTTTATCGCTATGCTCGAAAAACAGGCAATTCGTTTCAAGAAACTTCCATGTATAGGCCGCACTCACGGCATCCATGCCGACATCACCTCGTTCGGTCTGAAATGGGTGCTCTGGCTGGCTGAGATGCGTCGCAATCTGGAGCGATTCAAAGAGGCAGCCAAGGGTGTTGAAGTAGGCAAAATCAGTGGAGCGGTGGGCAACTTCGCCAACATTCCACCCTTTGTTCAGGATTTCGTCTGTGAAAAATTAGGCATTGAGAGCTCAAAGGTGAGCACCCAGGTGATTCAGCGCGACCGCCACGCATACTATATGGCTACTCTCGCGCTTATAGGGGCAAGCCTTGAGCAGATGGCGCTTGAGGTAAGAAACCTTCAGCGCACGGAGGTGCATGAAGTGGAAGAGGCATTCGGCAAAGGTCAGAAGGGCTCCTCCGCTATGCCCCACAAGCGTAATCCGGTCAGCAGCGAGAATATCTGCGGATGTGCCCGAGTGCTGCGCGGATACATGGTTACGGCATACGAAAATGTCGCTCTCTGGCATGAACGCGATATCTCCCACTCTGCCACTGAAAGAATTATAATGCCCGATGCCACGATACTTCTTGATTATATGCTTAACCGAATGAAGGGCATTCTTGAGAATATCGTAGTGTTTGAAGACCAGATGATGGCAAATATCTACCGCACCAACGGTGTCATCTTCGCACAGCGTGTGATGAATGCCCTTATCGACAAGGGATTCGTTCGCGAAAAGGCATACGACACAGTGCAGCCTATCGCAATGAAAGCGATGAGCATCGGGGCAAACTATCAAGATCTGCTCAAACAAGATCCCACCGTAATGGGGGCACTCACGGAGGAGGAACTTGATAATTGCTTCACTCTTGACTATTATTTCAAGAATATAGATCATATCTACAAACGTAATAATCTCGAATAATAATGTCGGAAAGATTAGTAGTAATCGGCTCCCAGTGGGGTGATGAAGGTAAAGGGAAAATTACCGACTATTTCGCATGCCGTGCGGATATGGTAGTGCGTTATCAAGGTGGGAATAATGCGGGCCACAGTGTGATGTTCAACGGCCACAAATATTCCTTGCAGAGCATACCCTCCGGGATTTTCAATCCTGCCACGGTCAATGTGATGGCAAACGGCATGGTCGTGAATCCCGAAAGCGTTCTCGTGGAACTCGAAAAGCTTCACGCCCAAGGCATCACTGACTATCAGCTCTTCATATCCGATCGTGCGGCTATGGTAATGCCCTGGCATGCCGACCTTGACGGCGCTTACGAGAGCCTGAAAGGAGGCAAGCTTATAGGCACCACAAAGAAGGGCATCGGTCCGGCTTATTGCGACAAATACAGCCGTGTGGGCCTTCGCATGGGCGACCTTCTTGAGCCTGAATATTTCGCAGAACGCCTTCACGACGCACTTCTGCAAAAGAATCTCGAATTGAAATCACTCGGATTGCCGGAATATGATTTCCAGACTGTCTACGATCGCTATATGGAGATAGCCAAAATCCTCGGACCGCGCATCATAGACACTTCAGCTCTTATTAACAAGGCTCTTCGCGAAGAGGGTAAGAAAATTCTCTTCGAAGGCGCGCAGGGCATGATGCTCTGCATCGACCACGGCACATATCCTTTCGTAACATCCTCCACCCCCTCTTCGGCAAGTGTGCCTGTAGGAGCCGGCATCTCTCCTAAATGGATAGAGAATGTTGTCGGTGTGGCAAAGGCATACTGTACGCGGGTTGGAGAGGGACCGTTCCCGACTGAGCTTCATAACGAGATTGCCCACGAGATTCGTGAGCGCGGACATGAATACGGCACAGTTACCGGTCGTCCGCGCCGTGTGGGTTGGTTTGACGCAGTGGTAGCGCGCTATACCAGCCGTCTCGCAGGGATTGACTACTGGGCACTCATGCTCTTTGACGTTCTTTCCGGTCTTGACAAAGTAAAGATTTGCACTCACTACGAACTTGACGGCGAGATAATCGAAACTCCCCCTTCCACCATAGCCAAGCTTGCACGCTGCAAACCGGTCTATATAGAAATGGAGGGCTGGAAAGAGGATATCTCCGGAATCAAGAGTTATGACGAACTCCCGGAAGCAGCCAAAGCATACGTTCGGAAGGTAGAGGAACTCACGGAAGTGCCGGTAGGTGTTATTTCTGTAGGACCGGACCGCTCTCAGACAATCCTCGTCTCTGAAAAATTGAAACATTTCTAATTTCGCCGCTCTCCTCATCTTCTCTCCCCTATTCTCTCAACTCATAAACACTAAAACTGAATTGAAATGTCTTTTTTAACTGAAAAAGTAAACGAGGAAGGCATGACCTTCGACGACGTGCTTCTCGTCCCCGCCTATTCTGAAGTTACCCCCAATATGGTGAATGTCCAGACACGTTTTTCTCGCAACATCACCCTAAACATACCTATTGTATCGGCTGCCATGGACACTGTTACGGAAGCAGCCATGGCTATAGCTATTGCCCGTCAGGGCGGCATAGGCGTCATTCATAAGAATATGCCTATCGAAGTTCAGGCGGCTATGGTGAGAAAAGTGAAACGTGCTGAAAGCGGCATGATTTTCGACCCCGTAACCATCACCCCACAGCAGACTGTAGGAGATGCCCTCAGAATGATGCATGAGAATCATATCGGCGGCATACCTGTAGTGGATGGAGAGGGGAAACTCGTAGGCATCGTAACTAACCGCGACCTCCGTTTCCAGACTGATATGGAACTGCCCATCGATGAGGTTATGACAAAAGAGAATATCATCACCACTAAAAATCCAAGTCTCGCGGAGGCGTCCGATATTCTTCTTCGTCATAAAATCGAGAAACTCCCTGTGGTGGATGACAACAATAAGCTTATAGGGCTCATCACCTATCGCGACATCACCAAGATTCAGGATTATCCAAATGCCTGCAAGGACGATAAAGGACGTTTGCGTGTAGCCGGCGGCGTAGGTGTTACAAGTGACACCCTCAAGCGTGTCGAGGCTCTTGTGAATGCAGGGGTTGATGCTGTGGTTATCGACACTGCCCACGGTCATTCTGCAAATGTAGTCAATACCCTCAAGGCAGTAAAGGCGAACTTCCCGCAGATTGATGTGCTTGTTGGAAACATAGCTACGGCGGAAGCTGCGGAATATCTTATTGCCAATGGCGCTGACGGCATCAAGGTAGGCATCGGTCCCGGCTCTATTTGCACCACACGTATCGTGGCAGGTGTAGGTGTGCCTCAGCTGAGCGCCATATTCAATTGTGCCAAGGTAGCGAAAGCTCACGGCATTCCGGTGATAGGTGATGGAGGTTTGCGTTATTCCGGCGATGTTGTCAAGGCTATTGCTGCGGGTGCAGACTGCGTTATGATGGGTTCAATGCTTGCGGGCACTGAGGAGAGTCCGGGCGAGACTATCATTTACAACGGACGTAAGTTCAAGGCATATCGCGGCATGGGTTCTATCGAGGCTATGGAGGCAGGTTCCAAAGACCGCTACTTCCAGAGCGGCACCTCTGACAGCAGCAAATTCGTGCCGGAGGGTATCGTAGCCCGTGTGCCATACAAAGGCACTCTTGCAGAGACCATCTATCAGCTTCTCGGCGGCCTGCGCTCGGGCATGGGCTATTGCGGAGCCAAAGACATTGATGCTCTCCATAACGCCCGTTTCGTGAGAATCACCTCTGCCGGTGTGATTGAGAATCATCCGCACGACGTAACAATCACTAAGGAAGCTCCCAACTATTCACGTGCGGAGTGAGGAGTGAGGCTCAAGGAGTGAGGCTCAAGGCTCAAGAGATAATAAGACTAATAAAAGAGAATAATTAATGGAAAAAATCCTTATTCTGGATTTCGGCTCCCAATACACTCAGCTCATCGCACGTCGTGTGCGTGAGCTGAATGTATATTGCGAAATTCATCCTTTCAATAAGATTCCGGAACTTGACGGCGACATTCGGGGTGTCATCCTTTCCGGCTCTCCATCCTCGGTGCGTGATGCGGATGCTCCGAAACCCGATCTGTCTGCCATAAAGGGTAAATATCCCTTGCTTGGCGTCTGCTACGGCGCTCAGCTGCTCGCCAACGAGTATGGAGGAGAAGTTGAGGGTGCTCCCTCACGCGAGTATGGCCGCGCCATGCTCACTGTTGTAGCGCCTGAAGATCCCCTCATGCTCAATGTTCCCTCCCCCACTCAGGTATGGATGAGCCACGGCGACACAATAACCCGCCTCCCCGAAAATTATCATATCATAGGTTCCACAGAGAATGTAAAGGCGGCTGCCTATCATATCGAGGGGGAACAGACCTGGGGCATACAGTTCCATCCCGAAGTGTATCATTCCACCGACGGCACCCTTATTCTGTCGAACTTCGTGCTTGGGATATGTGGGTGTTCAGGGACATGGAGCCCTGCCTCTTTCATAGAGACCACCGTTGATGAGCTTCGTTCCAAAATAGGTGATGAGCGTGTGATTCTCGGTCTTTCGGGAGGTGTAGACTCCTCAGTGGCAGCCATGCTGCTTCACAAGGCAATCGGCGATCGCCTCACATGTATTTTCGTCAATAATGGTCTTCTGAGAAAGAATGAATTTGACGATGTTCTTGACTCCTACAAGCACATGGGGCTGAACGTAATCGGTGTAGATGCGTCCGAACGGTTCTACAACGACCTGAAGGGAGTAACCGATCCGGAACAGAAACGCAAGATAATAGGCCGCGACTTCGTGGAGGTCTTCAATGCAGAGGCTAAAAAAATTCAGGATGCCAACTGGCTTGCCCAAGGCACAATCTATCCTGACGTGATTGAAAGCTGCTCTGTCAAGGGACCATCAGCCACCATCAAGAGCCATCATAATGTAGGCGGTCTTCCTAAAGAGATGAATCTTAAGATTGTTGAGCCTTTGCGTCTTCTGTTCAAGGATGAGGTGCGTCGCGTAGGGAAAGCCATGGATATGGATCAGCGTCTTCTCGGTCGTCATCCGTTCCCCGGTCCCGGTCTCGGGATACGTATACTGGGCGAGGTAACCCCGGAAAAGGTGCGTATCCTTCAGGAGGCTGACGCAATCTTCATCAACGGTCTGCGAGAAGCGGGTCTTTATGATCAGGTGTGGCAAGCGGGCGTTATGCTCCTCCCTGTGCAAAGTGTAGGCGTGATGGGCGATGAAAGAACCTACGAGAACTGTGTGGCTCTCCGTGCTGTCATATCCACTGACGGCATGACAGCCGACTGGGTTCATCTCCCCTACGAATTTCTTGCCAAAGTAAGCAATGAGATAATTAATAAGGTACGTGGTGTAAACCGCGTGGTCTACGACATCTCCTCCAAACCACCAGCCACAATCGAGTGGGAATAACACGAAGAAAGGATGTATCAGAAATTTCTGATACATCCTTTCTTTATGAAATATTATTCAGAAAATTGACAAATATTATTTTGTCATTTTGAGAGTGTAGTTCATTGTTGAATCTGCAGCAAGTTCAAGCTGAGCATTGACCATTGTGATGGTAGAATCGGAATCGACAAGGAAATAAGTCGGTGTGTCAAGAGATCCGGGCTGTGAATCCTTCTGATCCTTCTTGAGCTCATAGTAAGTTTTGCCATCCTTCTGCTTGATATAGAAATCACCTTCGCTGGCAAAATTCTTGATATCCTTATATCCACCTACCGCTGTGCTGTCAGCCTGAATGAATGTCTCAACAAGCTTGTAATCCCCATCATTGTCGTCGTCATCGAATTCGAGACTGAGGGTATAGCGGACACCATCCGCATCGGCAGCGGGCAAAACGCCTGTGAACACCTCCACTTTATCACCCTTCTTTGAGTCGGAAGCGTTGGCATTATTTCCATTGCCTGAGCAAGCAGCCATACCCAACATGGTGAGGCCCATAGCTGCAAATATAATAGTCTTTTTCATTTTATTCCAGTTAAATTAAATATAAAATTTTCGCTTTGTTACTTTAATAACAATGAAAAAGTGAAAAAGTTAAATGAAAGATGAGAAAAATGTCATCCGAAGGAATTTTATCTTCCCTCCCTACTTTGTCGCTGAAGTATCATCCGGAGTTTTTTTAGAGACCTGCCGGAGGTCTTCCGTTCCCGGAATATTCCCCTTTGAGATAAGCATTTCTTCAATTGTGTCATGAAGTTTCTGATTATCCGCCTTTAGATCACGGCTTTTATGGATAAGGGAGAAATGACTCCTATAAAGAAACATGAGCACTACAGCCAGCACAAACACGGCGATAAGGGCGAGGCTGATGAGCTTTTCATCCGATTCCAGTTCCATCACATGCTTCTCCTCCTCTGCCTGACGGCGTGCCTCCTCGATTTTCCTTACCTCATATCGCATTCTTAGCTCAAGCATAGCGCCCTCGGCATTTGCTTTAAGCTTATCCTCCAGCATCTTGTTATAATCTATCAACGCAGAGAGAAGAACCTCCTTATTATTTGTTGAATCGGCAGCCTCTTTCAGACGCGAAAGCATAACATATCTTGTAGCTCTCACTCTCACATGATTGAGGGCTTCCTGCAGAGCGACCACTGCCTCAGGATATCTTTTCTTAGCCATAAGGTAGGGGGCGTCAGCAAGTTTATACTGATGGAAATCTGTATTCAGTTCTTCATTTTTTTGAGCAAGTTCCTTACACTTTGCATAATATTCCTCAACCTCGGCATCCGTCAAGGCAGGGTAATTGCTGAGCATACGGCGATAGCAAAGATATTTGAATCTGTCATAATTCCTGTATTTACGTCCTTGTTTGGCATAATACGTCTCAAGCTGGGATATAAGTTTGAGAAGCTGGCGATCCATTTCAATTGCCTTCTCGTAATAGCCGTTGCGACTGTAGAAATTGGCAGCGGTGGTATAGAAACGGCTGGGGAATGCAAATCCGGTTTCCGGAATCTCATCTATCATTTTTTCAAGACGCTCCAGATATTCCATATACATGTTGCCATCGTGGGAAAGACCGAGAAATACGACTACCCTATATAAATCAAGGAAATTCTGATAGACATCATCCTTTTGAGTTATATCCTCCTTCAGATATTTCACGAGATGGTCATGGCGTTCTTCGGGAGTCAGATAAGAACCCTCCACCGTGGCTTTGTTGACTTTCAGAAAACACACCACGGCTTTCTTCTTATCGCCGTCAGGGAGTTTGTTAGCCATCGCTATAAGTTTTTCCTGAGGTTCAATCTCCTCTATATGAAGAGACGACACCTGAGGAAGCATATCATAAAGCACCTCATAGTTTTTTGATCTCTGGGCTATGTCAAGAATTTTCCAGCCAATCTCCGATTTATTCTTCTGATCTGCCAAATCAAAAACATTAAAAAGAATGTCTATGCTATCTTTAGGGGTCATCCCCGGCTTAAGTGTGGCACGTAATGCGTCCGCCTCCGGCTGACGTGAAAGTTTTGCGGAGACATCAAGACCTGCGAAGGTCATAATAGCAAGCACTAAAAAAAATTGTATATATTTCATTATGTAAGGTTTTATCTTCTTATCTATAATACTTTCTTAACTTCTTATTTGAAGTGTTCAATTTCCTTTTACCCTCCATTTCACTTCATCCACATCCTTTATGCTTCTTATATGACTCATGATCTTCTGAAGTTCCTCGTATGAATGGATTCCAAAGCTAATTTCAGATGTTACGATCGAATCCTTACAATCAGAATTATAATTGCCGATATTAAGATTCAGTCGATTGGATATGCAGTCAACAATATCAAGAAAAAGATGGTAGCGGTCTACCGCCTTGACCGTAACAATCACGGGATAAAGAGTATCATCCGGGAGAAAATCGACACTCTTGATATCATCTCCGAATTGGGAGGCAAGCCGGATTGCAATAGGGCAGTCGCGTTTGTGGATAGTCAGGGAGCCATCCTTGTCATTAAATCCCACCACCTCCTCGCCGGGAATTGGATGACAATGTTCGCATCGATGAAACTTAGGAGCGGGACGGCTTGCCAGATACTCCTCTATCGCTTTCTTCGCTTTGTAGGTAACCACGAAATCTTTCTGCTCCTTGGTCGGGAAAACTGCAGGATCGGTAAATATTTCCACGACATCACCTCGATGAAGAGGCTCTTTGATGGATGATAGGAAACCGTTCACGCGGGCATACTTGGCATGCCTACCCGTCTCTGTGGATATTTCGTAGGCAAAATCAAGCACGGACGACTTCTGAGGCATCACCATCGCCTTCCCTTTGGGAGTAAAAGCCATGAGATCGTCATTATAGAATGACGATGTAACCTTCTCCATGAAATCTATCCCCTTTGCTGTGGAATCAATTTCGCGGAGCACTCCCCTGAATTTATTAATCCATTGGTTGATATAATCCTGCGCCATTTCCGCACGACAGCCAAGGCGGGAATTTCTCGCCATCCTCTCGCTGGAGATATGCACCTCCTGCCAGCGGCCGAAATCAGCAAGGAGCTTCACATGAAAACTCTGATAGCCGTTCTCTTTAGGAGAATCAATATAGTTTGTAATCCCTCCCGGCTTTTCACGGAAACGGTCGGTCAATAGAGAATAAACCCTCAGAGCCATCTCCTTTTCATCGACACCTTCAGGAGTACGGAAAATAATATCGGTGAAATGCCGATATTTGAGATGATTGAAATCGTCGCCGAATTTTCTCATCTTACGCCACACGCTATACGGTTCTCTATACTCCACTTTCACGATAGCATCTATTCCCGATTCCTCAAGAGTGAACTGCAATTGCTGCCGAAACCGCTCGAGACGTTCGCGTTGCTGCTCTCGATCATGATTTATCAAAGCGGTTATCTCCTCGAAATCATGCGGACAACGGAATTTAAGGCTAAGGTTTTCCAGTTCCGTTTTGATATGATACAATCCGAGACGATTGGCAAGGGGGGCATAGAAATAATCTGTTTCACCGGCAATCTTCATCTGTTTGTCAGGGCGCATGGACGACAAGGTGCGCATGTTATGCAGACGGTCAGCAAGTTTCACCATAGTAGGGCGGATATCATTCTGCATCGAATTCAAGATCTGCTTGAAATTATCCACCTGTTTGCTGAGAGCGTAATCCCTCTTCTCTTTTTTAGTGAGGACGTTGACAAGATATGCCACATCATCTCCGAATCTCACTTTGATCTCCTCAAGAGTGTGCGGAGTATCCTCCACCACATCATGAAGGAAGGCAGCGATCACGGAATTGACATCCATGTTGAGTTCGCGGGCGGCAATATAAGCCACGGCTATAGGATGAAAGATGTAAGGCTCACCGGTTTTTCTCACCTGAGGGGCATGCGCCTCTTTTGCGAGACTGAAAGCATCACGAAGTCGGAGAAGATCTGCCTCGGAAGTGCGGGGCTTCATCTCATTAAAAACTTCTTCCGCCCTCTCATTAATCATCTTTTCATAGTCGATTTCCATAGCCGGGATTTTTGTTGCGTTTAATGTGCAAATTTAATCAATCCCAAGGAGTTTTACAAAATTGGGAAATGAAATTTGATGTTTGGAAAGGATTTTTCGGAGAAATCAGCCCTCGGGAGTGAATCTTCTAAAGTATTTTGGCTGCCAGAATAAGGGCAATAAGCACGGGGGCAAGATACTTTATTATGAAAATCACCACCGGAACGAATTTGCCGCTCAGTTTTCCGCCGTTGCTGAGTTCATTGCGAAGAAAATCTTTCGGAGCAGCCCATCCAAGATAGACGCATGTCAGTATCGCTGCGGAAGGAAGCATGAGATTTGTGGCAGTAGTGTCAAGGAAATCAAAAAGATTCATGCCCAGGATATGGAAATCCGACAATACTCCCTGCGAAAGCGAACAAAGCGTACTCAATACTGCAAGGGGAAGCATCACCCACAGGCATGCCTTTTTGCGTGATGTCTTGAAATGCTCCTGAACGAAAGCTATCGACACCTCCCCCAATGAGATTGTGGATGTAAGCGCCGCCACCATCAGAAGTAGAAAGAACAGCGCCGACCAGAATTGGGTTGCCGGCATCTTGGCAAATACCTCCGGAAGAGTAACGAATACAAGAGTAGCTCCCTCCAGCCCCTCATCAGCGAGTCCGAACGACATTACGGCGGGGAAGATGATGAAACCCATAAGCAGAGCCACAAGGAGATCGAGTGCAGAAACAGTTATGGCTGTAGTTGTGAGATTGGTCTGCTTAGGGAAATAAGCAGAGTAGGTAATCAAGATGCCCATTCCCAGGGACAGAGAGAAGAATGACTGACCCAAAGCGTTTATACACACCTCCGGGGTGATCCTTGAAAAGTCGGGATTAAGGAAAAAAGCGAGCCCCTCCATTGCTTTCGGGAAGGACATAGCCACACAAGCGAACACCACCAAAAGGATAAAAAGAATAGGCATCATAATGTTGCTCATCTTCTCAATTCCTTTCTGCACCCCTCGCATAAGCACAAAAAGATTCATGGCTATCATCACGTATGTAACGATGAGTGGTTTCCATGTCCCTCCGACATAATCCGCCATTTTCTCTTTAAAGCCACCTGCCAGCATGTCGTTGTCAGCCGCAGCCGACATCCCCTCATACAGATTTCCGGTCATTGACTGCCAGAAATATTCAAAAGTCCACCCTGCCACTACCATGTAGAAGGAGAGTATAAGATAAGAGGCGAGAATTGCCAGCGCACCGGTCAGCCACCATTTCTTTCCGGGAGAAAGCTTCCGGAAAGCTCCGACTGAATCAGAATGAGTGCCTCTTCCTAATGAAAACTCGCCAAGCATCACGGGAATGCCCAGAAGCAAGACACAAAAGATATAAAGGATAAGGAATGCAGCGCCACCATTAGCCTGCGCCTCCGCCGGGAATCGCCACACATTTCCAAGCCCCACTGCAGAGCCAACGGTAGCGGCTATCAAGCCTATCCGGCTGCCGAATTGTACTTTCTTTGCCATAATGACTGCAAAGTTAATACTTTTTTATGACTTTTCTTCTTCTGAAATATATGTGTTTAGATGAAAAATGCCTTACATTCGCAATATTGCAGCTCCACCTTTCCACTCCCTAAATTCTATTCCGCAACATTGTGATTGCTAACTCCAATTGAGCCGAAATTGGTAATTTTCCGGCGTGAAAGAGAGAGAGAAGATTGAATGACACAACGACTGCTATTAATATTTCTCATATCTTTTTAATTTTATGGGAATTAGAAATAGTTTGCGTAATTTTTACAAAATTTATTTGTGTCAATAAAACAATTTTAACTCTTTTTGCGTTATTTCAACACAAACAAATTGTGTCGATTTCACGAAAACAAAATTATCTAACACTTAAAACTAAACGTTCATGGCAGCTTCAATCTACACATCACCGGAAACATTCTTCACTGAGTTTCGCGCAATCTTCATTGAAAAGATGGCGTGCAAGTATTCCTCAATTTCCCGGGAGGATATTGAAGATCTCTATCAGGATTCATTCCTCATCCTTGTGGAGAACTATAGCGCAGGGAAAGTAAATCCTGAGACAGGAAAGGGGAACGTCAGAACAAATTGGTG
Organism: uncultured Porphyromonadaceae bacterium; assembly: GCA_947176915.1. Taxonomy (GTDB): domain Bacteria; phylum Bacteroidota; class Bacteroidia; order Bacteroidales; family Muribaculaceae; genus Lepagella. The sequence goes on from CAMWSM010000001.1 coordinate 80,376, forward strand.
GAACTATCTTCTGTCAGTAGGGACTCGTCAGATGTCGAAGCGCCTGAAAAGACTTTCCGACACCTCCTCCCTGGAAAGCAATGCCAATATTGAGAACATGGATGGCTTTATGTTCCAGACCGGCGCATATATCTCTGCCGATGAGGAGAGTGAAGCAGCATTGAGAGAGAGAAGGATAATCTTTATTGAAAGTGAGCTTTCAATGCTTTCTGAAAATGTAGCCGGAATTATCACCGACAAGTATATTCTGGGACTTCCTGACACGGAAATAGCCCGCAGAAGAGATTACGCCAATGCCTCCACCATCAAGGCAAAGCGTTCACAAATTATTAAGAGAATAAAAGATAAGAAACAAAAGATTGCAAGGGCAGTGGCATAATTTTGCCACTCCCTTACAATCATGCAGTCTCTTTTACGTTTTAATTATACACTGAATTATCTCAAATTCAACTTGGGAGCTCTCCCTTCACCTATTATTCTATTATGGATCAATATAGCATGGAAATAATCTTCATCATATTTGTAATAATTGTCTCACTCATTGCCGGTGTCCTCTGCGCGGCATTCTATCGTCATCTCCACAGGAAATTCTCCAATATCAAGCAGCTGCTCACAGAGGAGGAGGACCGGAAAGTGGAGGAAAGAGCCCAACTTCTTGCCAAAGAATATATTGAAAAGAGAGCCCGGCAGGCCTCCCTACAACCCGGGGCTACCGTTCCGAAAGATGATTTTGACGTCAATCAGCCTCGGGAGAATCATATACCCTATTTGAGTTCCATCCTTAAGGATATAGGATGCAATATTGAGGTAGACAATGAAGGAAACACATCTTTCAAATATCAGGGAGAGGAATTTTTCGTGGAATATAACGGTATATACCTGCGTATCTGGGATCCCTCCTGGGCACGCATAGAGACTGACAATCCCAATTTCCGGGATGTCCTTAAGGCAGTCAACGAAGCCAACTACGGCTTCGGTCCTACTGTCGTTTTCACTCTTCCCGACACCTCAGGCTCCGTAGCACTCCATAGCCGTTACGATATCTATTTTCCGGCTTTTATGAAAAATGACCCCGGTTTCCTAAAGATGTCGCTTAATCTCTTCTTCGACACTAAACATAATTTAGCCGGCCATCTCCGCGAGATAAATGACAAAGGAATCAATCTGCCTAATCCTGCGCTTCTCAATCCCCTCATCCCCTCAAGCAACTAAACGATTCCCCTCCTCGGAGGTGGGGCAACACCATACCGGGAGGAGGGGCAGTCCCCTGCCCCGACATGCGCGACTGAACCAAAGCAAAAAACTCTTTAAATCATTTCATCGCGCACCAGAGACACTCCCGAGGAGCAAATAAAACAGCTCCTGCCATATTATTACAGAAAATCTTGCGAATGAATCCGCAAGATTTTTTTGTAATACCCCAGTCGGCTTTGTTCGGATGGTTACAATCGTTTGGAGGAGCTGTGATGTGTTAGGGCATTCGGCGAATGCTCCGGGGCACTACGAGAATTTTCCACGACTCGATGCAGCGGGTTTTTGAAGAAAAAGATGCTCCAATCAGAATCAGCTTCCGAGAGTCCAGCTGATATTTTCTCCCATAATTACGCTCCTGTATCTGACGAAGGGCTTCTTCCGCCGGGTGGTCATATTTAAGCTCGATTATATACACATAGTTTTCTGTTTTAATCTCAATATCTATCCGCCCTTCGGATGTGTGTGATTCAGTAGCTGTATTCAAGCCAATCATATCCATCAGAAGAAAGAAAGCATTATGGAAATTATTCTCATTATCCATACGCATGGCGTAATCAATGCCGGCAAAATATGATTGCAGACCCTTCATCCCTTTTTCCGGCTCTCCAAAAATGAAATTACGGGCAATTTCTTTTACAAGGATATTCCCTTCCACAGGTTTAGTGGTTACGTAATAAGGTATCAATACGTTAAACAGACCAAACTTAACCTCGTTGTTAGGGAGACCAAGGCGATAGCTTTTTATACGTCTGTCATAATCTTTGATGGTCAGATAACCTGTTTGAAACAGAAGAGCCGTTGGATTTGGATTAAGAAGATCGAGTCCTTTCAAATCGGATTCTCCACAATATGAATCAAGTGTATCTTCAAGATTGACATCAATACGTCGTAAAGTTTCGGCTATGAGTGTAGGTAAGCCGGTATCATTCCAATAATACTCGATTTTTCCTTTGTACAAACAACTCAGCAAGGACCAAGGATTGTAAACATGAGAACCATTCTCCGTAAACCTATACCCATCATAGTTTTCTTTTAATTCTCGCTCTGTCTGTTCAACAGGAATCCCCAATTTATCTGCAAGTTTTTCTATGCCGGGAGATAATATTGTGTTAATTTCTTTGACTGTTACTCCACAAATATCAGCAAAGGCATCATCAAAAGTTATGTCGTTGAGATTATTGAGGTCAGAGAATATGGAGAGTTTGCTGAAGCGGCTCACCCCCGTCAGGAACACTAAACGAAGATGCTCTGAAGAGCTTTTGAAATTTGAATAGAGGGAGGCAAGCTTAGCACGATATTGCTCAAATTCTTCTTCCCGGCTGATATTTCTCACCAACGGTTTGTCATATTCATCCACCAACACCACCACACGCTTACCCGTCTTTCGATGTGCCTGCTCAATTATATGTCGAAATCGGGTCGAGATTTCTTTAGTAAAAGGAATGATGTCATACTTTGTTTCCCACTCTCTGAAATATGCCTCCAGAATAGCCTCCAAGCTATCAGGATCTGTGTAATTGCCTAAATTGAGATCAAGTCTGAGCACAGGATAGCGCTCCCAATTCCAGTTGGTGGAAGCAACGGCAAGTCCTTTGAAAAGCTCCCTTTCCCCCTCAAAGAAGTATTGGAGAGTAGAAAGGAAGAGTGATTTTCCGAAACGCCGTGGACGAGCGAGAAAGTAATATTTCCCCCCCTCTTCAAGGATTGTATTGATGAAAGAGGTTTTGTCGATATAGACATATCCACCCTTGACAAGAGTTCTGAAATCTTGTTCCCCGATAGCATATTTCATCTTATTCGTCATACTCTCCATTTTATTATTATTCCTTATCTTCCGGCGGCATCCAATCCTTGCCACGACAGGTTGCCCATAATGTCAATAGTGACTTGAATAAAGCATTCGTGAATCACATATCTTTCATGGAATTGGCTTTATTCTGCTAAATTAATAAAAATAATTTGATAATCCAAATTCCCGCGAGGAGGGGCAACACCTTACCGGGAGGAGGGGCAGTCCCCTGCCCCGACCGTGGCGACTGAACCAAAGCATATAACCTTTTTAATTCATTTTGTCGCGAACCAGAGTCGCCCCCTGGGTCAGAGGACTGACCCCTCTCCCAGTGACGGATTCAAGAGATGACTCCAATCTCAGTTTAATATCTCAGAATATATTCTATAAAAATGTCGGCTACAATTTATTTCGTTGTAGCCGACATAATTATTTATTAAACCCTATTACCAAGTTGCAGTAACTTCATAACAGTTATCCGTGGCATTGTAATTATTTTTCACATCATTGAAGGTAATGGTCTTATCACCACCTTGCCCGGTATCATTATTCAAGATATAATGAATACTTGTATGATTATTCACAATTGTAATGTCACACTGTCTCATTCCATTTCCGGCATCCACACCTTCAGAGCCATGCCAGTTACCTACATATTTATATTCAGGAGTTTGATTAAAGATATAAATATATTTAGCTGTGGATGAAGACCATTTGAAGCGGATCTTATCGCCGTTTTCGAATTCGGTCTTCTCTTTCTTGCTGACGGTGAGTGTCTGGGTGGTGGAATTATAGGTAAACTTATAGGTTCCCTTTGTAATGGAGAAGTTTTTATCGCCTTGACCGGTTGAGCCGCCACAGAGGAATGGAGTGTCAAGAACAATCGTACCTGATGCTCCTGCATATCCGTAAGCATCTACTTCAACGCCATCACTCAATTTCTGAATTACAAATTCACCGTCATAATTTACAGTTACGGTAGCAGTCCAAGTATCAGAGCTTTCCTTATTAAGAGCCTTCTTTGAACCGGCCTCATCCCAGGCATTCGTAAAGATATTGCCATGAATCTGATAGGTTATCTCAGGATCTTTATAACCCTGAGCCTCAGCGTTCGTAAGAGATATTTTGGAAACATCCGTTCTGTTGACATTCCAATAATAACTGAGTGTTCCACTGTTGACTCCGGTTTTTGCGCAAGAAGTAATATTTCCATTACCGGCTGCATTCAATACGGAGATTCCCGGATTCGGAGCGTCATCCCCTGAAGCCTTCCAACCGTTCAATGCACCCGGAGAGAGTTCTGTAGTTATTTTTGCTCCTCCTGTTCCATCTTTAGATATGGAGTAGATCTGACCGTTTTCACCTTTAAAGTTGAAAATCAAGTAGAGATCTTCAGCACTTGTTTTGCCTAAGTATCTATAATTGATATAATCGCTGTAGGCAGTATTATAGTTGGCTATAGGAGTGCCGGGCCAGGTTGCCACAGGTACGCGCTCATCGGCTGCATTCAGAGTGTAAGCAAACACGTGGGTAGCCCCTTTTACGAAGAATTTGGCTTCCTGAGTATCTTTCTCTTCTGTATGCTTGCTGACACATCTTAGACTCAATGCAAATCCCTTGTTATCGCCGTAATCCACGCGTGCATTTGAAATCTGAGTAGCCTCACCATAAATTACGAAATCCTTCAACCAGCGACCACGTTCATCTTTCTCGAAACCGGTAGCGGTGGTCTGCGACCAATAGTAGCCCACACAGTTATCACCCGCCTTAGTTGTATTATCAAAATACATTGATTTCGAGAAATAGACGTTCAGATCCGTACCATCTGATTTCTTGGAGTCGGAAGCATAATAGGCAGTTATATAAGAACCCATGTTCGTGGTAACGAACTTAGAGGATTTTCTTATAGCATCCCAGTCAGTAGAATAAGGCACTTGGTAACCGGGAGGACAAAGATTAGCATAAAGGTTAGGCTCAGTTCCATTCTGTTTTGCAGCATAGAAATACGCTCCGCGCCCGGCTGTTGTGCCATGTTGTGCGTTTCCATTTACCTGCTCTATATAAAGCTCAGCAGAATGAGCACCAATGTTACGGTCAAGCCAACGGTTATTGCCGATTTTCACTACACCGTAGTATGTAAACTGTTTTGAGTTATCATACGTCCCTGCGACAGCATGGGAATAATCATCCTTATGGAAGAAACCGGTATGATAGATTGCGATCGGCATCTCTTTCCAGTCATTAGTTCCGGAGGGAGCAACCTCTACCATCAATGTACCCACACCATAGAGATCACCGGCTTCCTTCTTCATTGAAAGCTCAATCTTCGGACCCTCCTGATTTGCCGTAGTAGTTACAATGCCATCGTCATCCGCAGAGAGAATATTGATCTGAGCGTTATTGCGAATTACCGGATCGCTATCGTCAGAAATACTGAATCTCCATTTGTAGGTATTATCATTCGGATTAACAAACGTAACTGTATATTTATATGTCCAAGGATTATTAGTATTCTCACCATACATCACCGGGAAATGGAAGCCTTCGTCGCGTGCATCGCCATTATTGGCTTCAGCCTCAACACCCCAAACATTATTTTCCAAAAATCTAAAATAATCCGCTTGTCTCCAATCCGACTTTTGAGTGGTACCATTCTCATATACTTCCAGAACAGCAGATTTCACAACATCCTCGGCATTAAAATCTCTTTTCCATACTACAGGCACCACACGCGATAGATTTCTCCATCTCACAGTGATATTGGCAGTTTGAGAGCCGACTTCTGACGTACGTGAGAATTTAGCTTCTACCCTGTAGAGCTTGCCGGGAGTAGAGCCTGTTGCGAGATTCTCCCCGGTCTCATCAACTTTTGAAATGGCACCGATAGTCAACCAAGATTTGCTTGATATGAAATTATCAGCCTTGAGATCAATATCATCATATTGACCATCCTTATTACTTACTCGCACATAGAAATATTCTGAGGCGGTGGCATTGCCCGTTACATTTCCTGTGTGAGTCAAGGAATGGCTCACACCAAGAGAATTCTTTCCGTCAGTGACGATATTGTAGACACGCGGGGAACGATCAACGATATTCCATTCAAGGGCTCCTCCTGATTTGGGAGTAGGATTAGCGGCAGCCTCCTCAGTAGTGGTATAACCTTTCCCCTTGACATCTTCAATCACAAACTGATAGTAATGGTTCGGATTCAGATTCAGGAGGTTTTCTTGCTCGAAGTCCAGACGGTAGTAATAATCTGTACCGTCAAATTCATTATTCTTCACAATCACGTATGCTCCCGACTTGTTCGTAGTAGGATGAACGAATACAGGATCAGTGGTGGTGAAAGACGCAGGAATTGTTACTCTTGTCGGAGTATTACCTAAAATAAAGTTGGAATTGTCAGTATCGGCTCCTGAGAAAATACTTCCCTCATTAGCTGAACCCAACACAACGAAAGGAAGCGCCTCGTCAAGTTTAATCATACCGTCAGCATCGGTAACAAGATTGCCGTCGTTGTCTTTCATACCTTTATTGACACTCACTTTTGCAGCACTTCTGTATAAAGCTACGGAGTTAAAAGCGAGAATATCGTTAAGGGATGCGCTGCCGCTCATCACAAGATAATCCGTATCTCCGTCAGTCACTTTAGTGAGGTTGGTGGTAAGAGGTTTTATATCATCTTTTGATGAAAGATTTTTCTTTCCTTCAAAGTATGCCACATCGTATGCTTCGGGAGCATTAGCAAGCATAAGGAAGGAGAGATTTTTATCCTTGCGAAGCTTAGCATCAATAGTCACATCGCAACTTGTCTTGGTGGGATCAAGGGATTCCACTTGCTGAAGTTTTCCGGCTCCGTCAAAAATAAGTAGAGTCAATGTATGCACGGTATTTTCATCGGTTGCACGAGTCTGAATGCCCTGCATTTCCGGTACGGAGTAGCGGAATTCGAGCTGACCGTCAGATGGCATTTCCGCAAATTGCCCATCGAACATGTCGTCGCTACAGGAAGTAGCGAGCAACATAAGTCCGGCGGTCATATATGATAATATCTTTTTCATGATGATTTTTAACTTTTGAATTACCATTTAAGCATTTCAAATTCTTAAGTTAATCCTATTAATGAATGCTAATATAAGCTTCTGCTTCCTCCTTGGTCTGGAACCATTGACTCCCCTCTCCATAATTCTTACCATATTGATCTCCTTCCCAATGGTACCCTTGTATATAATACCATCCTTCTTTCGTGGGAAAGTCAAAAAGACGAATACCGGCATCTTTGGGGAATTGGTCACCACCTCCATGATCTTTCGACCATATAATCAAGGTTCTACCTGGGGTGGCTGCTCCAGTCAATTCAATTTTTGCCCACCCGTCACCTTCTTTCTCCATAACAAGACCGGGCCAACCTCTTCTGGGATCTGTCCGACAAAGATCGCATACACATCTGGTTCTATCCTCACGGTATTCCTTGAAGAAGTCCATATCTGTATTATATCGATTTTGGGAATTCGAATTTTCTGACCAGTCTCCCTTGAATCTGATAAAATGTTTTCCCCCTCTATCTTGACGATGCCAACCATGATCATTAGTTAACTTACCTTTATTATTGTTAGCATCAATTTCATTTTTGTAATCAGAAAGGGATTTTGCATTCAAATCCCAATCCCAACCACGGAATGCAACTTTTCCAGTAAATGAATATTCAAGAGCAGCGACATCTGCTTCGTAAACATTTGTATCATCTGAGGCACTATTTATCCCAGATACCGGCCAGTTTGCCAATTTAATTCCATCCCACTCTCCTTGGAATGTTGATGGAATTTCCAAGCATTGATAAATGTAACAGTGAGGAGCCTCTGTTAAAAAATTATCTTTTGCCTTGACATGGATTATATATGAATCACGGCTTGGCACTACATCAACCTGATAAAGAGATGTAATTGCCTCTCCACCCGCGTTCGCAACCTTAAAGTTGAGTTTATACTGTTTTGCAACTTCCCAGATAGGATAGCCATTGTTAAGACCTTCATAGCGCAAACGGAATTTGCGTCCCCCTTCATTAGGAGTGATTTTATACTCATCCGTTACTGCGGCTCCATTTGTCAGGCATTTCACAGTTGACCAATTTTTACTAACAGGATCCTGGATCTCTACCCATAAGTGATTAGCTTCGGCATTGGAATTATTGGGCCAGTTATCCATTTCTATCCAGAAGCTGTCTACGTTAGTCTCAATCTCAAATTCTGTCGCAGTTTCAGGGTTATTGTAACTTCCTGATGCCACCAATTCGCTGATATTGATAGCCATACGGTCAGGAGTGATATTGAGGAAGCGATGAAGGTCAAGATCTTTGATGTCGATTCTCTTTGTGATGATGCCTCCACCGGTCTTCACCTCAAACCATCTATAGTTGTCAACATCAGCCATGATTGCAGGATAGTTTTCTGCGGGAATCTCCGGATTCACATTGATATATACTGAATCAGGATGAGTGTCTGTATCAAACTCAAACAATTTCTTCCCACCAAAGTCAGGGCTTACAAATTCTACAATACCGTTGGTATTATAGTAGACAGAATAAGTCTTGCCAGCCTCAACTTTGTCAATCGCTGTAGGATTGATATGGAGGAAGAGGTTCTGCATCAGGGAATAGAGCAGCTGAGTGCGGTTCCAGTCGGTCTCTACGGTTGGCTGATTGATAGCGATTGTTTCCAAACCGGTAACTCTTGCGGCAATGTCATAGAACTTGCCGGCTTTAAGAGCCTTCACAGAGGAGCCGTTGGGAACGAGAGGAATAGTATAGCTCACTTTCCCTTTTCCATCTATATCTCCTGTAAAGTTCAATGTAGTCGGTTTAGTCTCCACAGTATTCGCAGGGAGATAAACCACACCCTGCCATGCGCGTTTTGAACCAGCCTGAGTTGTCGTTACAGTAAGATTGGTGTTTTTCTGCTCATCGGAGGGATAAGTAGTAGGGTTAGCGGGATATTCCACCTTGTTGAGGGCAATAGTGCTCAGAGAGAATGTTCCGGAAGGATTGCGGGAGTCTATGCTTACAGTCTGTGAACCGTCGCATACACCTGTAACACTTGCCGAGTTTAGATTAAGAGCACTTGTGCCGAATACGTCATGTGAAAAACCAGCATCACCATTATCAAAGAGAAGCGTGTATCTTACTTTTGAACAAAGAAACTTCAGATTTCCTGTAATAAGCGCGTTTCCACCGGGCTCTACAGTCAGACCCCGTCCTATCACCGCACTCACACCCGGAGCCTTAACACTAACTTCACTGTTGAGGCATGCCATGGGAAGACCATTCTGCTTAACATTGGAATGGTTGAGAAGATATGCGGTCTCTCCATTACGGAAATTCAGGACAGTCTGTATGAGATCACTCTCTTTAGCAGGAGTCTGCCAGGCAGTACCGGTTGTATATGCGCCAAGGTTGGCAACGAGATACAACTTGTATATGGCTCCTCCGTCAGCACCCTGAAACCACTCGGTGATATTATATGTCTTATGCCCTGTCTCATTTTTAAACTTAACAGGGGAAAGATTCTCAAGTATGTTGTCGCTTTTGAAGAAATTGCCATCATTATCAAAGGCTATGAGCCAAAGGTCGGTCAATTTTCCTTCTGTCTGGACAGTTTCGAAAGGATCGCCACCCTCCAGAGCGCGTGTAGGCACATCCCCGCCAAGCGGATCAGGGATCGTGATGTAAATTCCTTGGGGAAGTTCCGAAGTGGAGTTATACTCTACCTCGTCGGAACATCCTGCGAGTCCGGCTACAGCCAATGCTGCAACAACAAATTTAGTTATCTGTTTCATATTGGTCAGGTTGCGATTTTTCAGATTTCTGGTCTTATTGCTTCATAATCCCACCCTTCGAGACGTACGCTGACTTCAAGTCCCATGTCTCTCGGAGCGCTGAGGTTATAGATATACACTCTGTTGCGCATAACTCCTTGCCATGCCCCGTTGTCCTTTGTCATAAGTTGCTCAGGGGTAAGTGAACCGTCGGGATAACCCATATCGTATGGAGCTATGCTGAGTGTTGTCGTTGACGGATTACCATTCTTGTCTGTGAGAGTGGCAGCCACTACGGAAATTATCTGTCTTGCCGGATCATCACCTTTCGTACCTTCAAAAGACTGCTCGAAAGTATAGAAAATGAAAGCCGGTATTTCAGCTCCATTCTCATCTTTCACTGTTCCGTTAGGTGCGTCAAGAGTCTGGTCAATTATTTTCATACCGTCAGGAACTGCAGGGGGCACTATACCTCCGGCAATCCACGCCGTATGCTCGGGCGAGAGATAGCCTCGGTCGGGGGTCTTGAGAGTAACAGAACCGATTACCCCCTCCGGGTCGCCTATCACCACTTTTGCCATAGCTCTTTCGGGCTGAATATCAGGAAGTCGGAAAGAAGTTACACCTGTATAGACATTCGGGTTATAATCCTTCATGTAGGCAGCCGTGATATTACAGAGTCCCGCCATTGGAATGTGATGCTTCGCATTGGAAGCAGGATCAGGCCAAACGTTTTTGTTAGCTGCGGTGCCGGGCCAAGTGAGCAAACGGAAATCGTTATTATCAAGATCATTCATAGCGAAACTGTCGTTTCCTGTCATCCCATTAGGAACGGAATAGAATGCCATGGCAAAACCATCCTTGCATGTTGATTTCGGCAGACGGGCAGATACGGTATGACCCCAATTTGCCTCATAATACACGGCGTTGACTTCATCGTTGAGTGTTCCGCCGGTATAGAGGAAATGTTTGAGCTTTCCGGTTGAGGAATATGCGCCGAAATGAATCCGGCTTGCTTCGAAGGCATATTCATCCACATTTTTCACTTGAGCGTCAGAGCCTTCAGCCCTTGTAGGAAGCACCGACAGCTGGATGTTAAAACTACCCTCTTCCGCATTCGGCTCAGAAGCATTGTCAGAACTGCAGGAGGCAGCCAGAACGCAGAGAGGCATTGTCAGATATAAATAGAGTTTTTTCATTTTGCAAGGTCAGTTATTTCCATTCAACTTCATAGTTCATTACCGCCCATCCTGCCACATAAATTGACAGATTCATGAAATAAGTATCAATGTCCATCGTGATGTCGACAGTAAAACGGTCCATACGGTCGAGATATTCCTGAAGATCCATATCAGGATGGGTATAGTTCTTGGCTGCGACGATAAGGTCTATCAATTTGGCATTAAGAATCTCGGTTCCGTCCTCTTTTGATATCACAATAAGACGCGCCTCTGAATTTTCCATTATACGGGCAAGATGCACCTCTGTCTTAGCGCCATTTGTCGTCTCATCCTTATATCCGCCCTGGCCATCAGGGAGTGCATATTCTCCCGGCTCCGCTTCCTGGTTGAGATAGTGGATTGTTTCATCGCCAGACACTTCATTTTCGGATGACATTACACCATTGTTGTCAGTCACCTTAACGATAAATTCCTTTGAGCCAATAGTGAAGTTATCAGTACGCCTTAGAGTTACATCCAGCACATTTGTATTCTTCATCAGCTCACAAGTGTATTCCTCAGGATTCTCATACTCGGAATAGTTAACTACTTTTGTTCCGTGGAAAAGTCCCGGAAATTTCTTATCATTATAGAGATTGCCCTCTTCATCAATGTCGACCGTAAGACGGCAGGTGATGTCGCCCGACGAACCGAAAGCTCTTGAGCCGTCAAGTTTGAACGGAGACTCTGTGGTCAGACCTCCCCACACCACGAGGTGATAGTCTTTAAGGCGTTCCAGGCCCAGACCCTTCAGGGAGATAGTGTAGTCGTTGTTCTGGAGAGTTGCCTTATCAACCGGGGGCACGAAAGAGATGAGACGTCCCTCCGTATCGAAGGCATAAACCTCAGCTTCCTCCACCTGATTGACAAGCTCGGTTCTCGACATATTGTATTGATAAGAAAGACGCACACGATAGTCCGGATTACAAGCCGGGAGTTCGTCATGCATGAATGAGTTGCAGGAACCGAGTGCCACAATCGCTATTGCGGCGGCACTTATTTGCAATCCTCTTTGTAATTTAAATCTCGAAAGGTTCATATTTTTCAAGGTCAGTTATTTTTTAGTTGCCGGAAGGTGTTTCACGACCTTCCGACATTAAAGACTTCAATCCGGAAATCTTCAGAACGGTTTCAAATTACTGCCATTCAGCATTATAATTCATTATAGCCCAATCCTTGACGTCAACAGCTATGTGGAGATAGTAGTTCTCATCCTTAGGATCGTTCGGCTCGAGAGGAATGATCTCGATATCATCGCCCGGGATGCCGATACCCATACCGTTGATAGTCTTGATGGTTACATTATACAGTGTATTACGTACGATAGCGGGATATTCCACACCATTAATGACAGCGCGAGGAATAGCTCTTGAATAATAACCGAATCCTCCGTTATACTTCATACACTTGGGAAGATAAGTCTTGCCCTTGATTCTCATCCAGCCTGTCCATGTAAGATGGCTGTCTGCATTCTCACGATCCTCTTCAAGCACATCGCCCGTTACGCCACCCATAGCAGCGATAGCGTCAGCCTCAGTCTTGTAAACTTTGAATTTATCACCGATAGCAACAAGCCAGAAAGAGCCGTCGGCAGCTGCAAGATTATTTCCGGCTGTATCTGTAAGTTTATAACGACCTGCAACTACAACACTGGTTGTATATACAGCCTCATCATCTATATTATCAAAGGGATAGAATACAGGATTAGCTGAATATTGATAGCCGGCATTTACAGTAACTTTAGTGGCATCCTCAGCATCTTTTGTGATCATATTCTTGAGTATAGGATACACAACATTACCTGCAGTCTCTCCTACCCAATTTGAACGACGGTTTGCGTATTCATTAACTTTTACAGTCCATTTTGTACGAATATCCTCCGGTATATCAGTATATTTGGTAGGGATTCTCTTAACAGTGAATCGGTGTGTGTTCTCTGCTGTGAGGAATGCGAGTTCGGGAGTGAAGGTTACAACTGCGTCAACCTGATTTTCTCTCTCACCCTCCTGAGGATTTATTGAGCCATCCTCAGCAAGCTCCAACCCATTTGATACTGCCACTTTAGCAGCTACCGGCTCAACCGGGATGATAACAGCAGCATCTCCCTGCGCTGCGGTTGCAGCTTCCTTAGTGGTGTGGAGCATCTTCTCCCTGTTGATCTCAACGAGATAAACGGGAGTAGGATCCTGACCCTCCTTCTCCTGATAATATTTGGTGCTACTCATTATCATGACATTCTTTCCGCTCTTCTTGACTGTATTAGACTGAAGATCTCTGAAAGCCTGCTCATTAGCGCCTGAGAAGGTCCAACTATCATCTGCATTTACCACACAGGATACATACTTGGGAGCTGAAGAGAGCTTAAGCACCGCGCACTTGCTTGCGGGATGACCGGGCTCACTCACCCATTCCAGGTCAGCAGTTTCAGCATTACCCTGCTGGCCGCCAATGTATCTTGTAGCGATTCTTCTGCCCTGCTGGTTATAAAATACAAAGGCTGCGTTTTCGATCTGCAATTCCGGATCAGTTGTAGCACGGGTCTGAAGTGTGTTGAAAGCCACTTTCATGTAGTAGCCCTCTCCGTTTTCAGGTTCTTCACCTTGAACCACGTCCGGAGCTTCACTTGAACAGCTTCCCAATAAGGAAAGACCGGCTACAAATGGAAGATAATAGAATTTTTTCATGATTAGTGAAAAATTAGATTAGAATTTTTATTTTATTGTTATTTATTCTTCGTTTTGTTGTGCGAGTTTGCGTTTGCGTGCGAGGACTTCGAGGTTGAAGTCGGCTGAAGCGACGCCAAGTGCTTTTGCTTCCTCGAAGAGGCGCTGTGCCTCGTCGAAGCTTCCGCGTTTCATGGCGAGAATGCCTCGTGCCTGCTTTGCCTCGCCGCTGTCGCCGGCTTTGCGGAGATAGTTGTCAGCCTTATCGAGTTGGTCGGCGTTGAGGGCAACGAGTCCGGCATTGAGGTTGGCAACAGGATCATCAGGATATGTGCTCACAGCAATCGCCATCGCCTCGTTAAATTCGTCGGAACCAGGCTCGTAGCTCTGAGCGACAAGGAACATCTCCTGAAGAGAGGCGTTCTTCGGATTCTTTCTCATCACCTCGATGGTCTCTTCAAGAGTGAGAGGACGAACCACATATTTCACAGTATAGTCGGTGTGGCGCAATGCGGGATACATCTCCTTGAGCATGATTGCGTAGCTCTTCGGGAAACGCTGACGCAGAGCCAAATCCTTAGCGTCGGGATCCATGTTGGAGTCAATCACCTCAAGAATGGCAGTCTTGTCGGCAATGTCAGAATTCTCCACAAGGCGGCGAAGACCAACCCAGTCTTCCGGAGTGGCGGATGAGGTGAAGATTCTGTCGGGAAGTGTGTAGAGAGACTTGACATAGTTCTTTAGGGATTCCGCACGTCCTTCGGCGAGACGCTTGTTGGCGTCATACTTACCTTCAGGAGAGGCATAACCGTGAATGTTGATTTCCGTGATCGAAACGAGGGGATCGTTCTTCACGAGGTCAATTGTTCCGGTAATTTTTGCAAGCTCCTTGCGGTTCTGGCGATAGTCGGGGAGAATGTTTGTCTTATTGACCATGAAGTCGACGAAAGCACTACCCTCTTCCGCACGAGCCTTTGTAGCCTCTACATTCGGCTGGAGATAGGTAATCTCCGCCATCGGCGCCGGGCGGTTGTCGAAAGGAACGCCCACCATGAGGGATGCCTGGTCCTGAAGGTCGCCGCATCCGCAGAGGTCTTCCTTAATTGTCAGATAAGAGAGATCCATCCAGGATTGATAAGGGAGAGTTGACGTGCCGCTCCATACGAGGTTTCCCCCTTTTCCAGCCTGAAGCACCTGTGCAGCACCGGGGACTCTCTGTTTCTTTTCCCTATCATATTTAATCTGGGCATTTCTTCCGTTGACAACAACGGGGTCGAAAGCTATAGAGTCGCCCTCACCCACCAACACGGGAGTGAAGATTATTCGCTGGTTTGAGCCGAGCTTCATGGATGAGAGGTCGAACTGATAGCCCACCTCCATATTTCCGGCACGCTTTTTAAGGGTAACGTCAATGACCTTTATAGCATCGAGCATATCCCCCTTTTCCATCTTCGCAGCTCCGGCAACTCCCGGCAGCAATAGAGAAGACGCGATAATAAATGACGGTATTAGTCTCATTTTCTTTTATTTTACTGTTTAGGAGTTTTTTCAGAATACGTACATAAATGAGAGATTGGCATGTGTAGGACCAACATAATGAAGCTTACGCTCATCAATCGTGCGGGCGCAACGACCATAAAGAGTAAGTTTTGAGTAAGCGTAACCCACACCGAGAGATGCCTCGAGGTTCCAATGCTTATTGAGCATCCACTGGTAGCCACAGGTCAAGCCGCCGCCGCCAAACCAACCCTCAACGTGGCGATCATGGTTTACGACGCCTGCAAGGTCGGGCCACCCCTTCACCAATGAAGCCTCGTCGTCTTCAGCCACGGGGATAGTGGTGGAAGATATGATGAGCGGTTTGAGAGGGAAGTTAACGTTCTTGGCGTTATACTGTCCACCAAGGGCATGTATACCCAGAAACCATCCGGAGAATTTTTCACAGAACCAATAACGGAACTCAGGCATGGCGATCCATGACTTGAAATGTTTCTCGTCTTTGAAATTCCAAGGATTCACCGCCCCGGTCAGGCTGATGGTGGTGTGATGGGAAGTGCCAAACTCAAGTCCGAGGTTTGGATTTGTTACTGCCCATCCGAGCAAGTTTGTCTTGATGCCTACGTTCTGCGCGAGGGCACGCGGCGCGAAAAGCGCTGCCAATGCGAAAAGAATTGCAATTAATGTTGGTCTTTTCATGATGTTAATAATATATGGTCCGGACTGAGTTAGTCCGCGGGCTAACAAAATTATTTTTTATATGGATTAGATTCGGGTAAGAATCTTATTATTGGTTAAGCTGCGTAATTAAGCGTTCCATCACCCATTCCTATTTAGAAAAGGGTATTTCCGCTGCAAAGCTACAACTTATTTTTTAAATTGCAAACACTTTGCACTAAATTTTTCAATATTTTTTCAATCAGGTAAGATTTTATAACTTTGCAGAGAAAATGTTTCAACTTTCCCAAGCTCAGTCTCCATTTTTTCAACTCTCAATTCCTGAGCTTAGTTTTCAATTTTCTATTCTAATTTTTCAATTTTCAACTTTCAATTTTCAATTCTATATAAGTATGGCAAAAATTGGCAGCGTATTGACCACCCGGGGAAAAAAAGCGCTCCTGCTCGGAAGCGGTGAACTCGGCAAGGAGGTGGCTCTCGAACTTCAGCGACTCGGAGTGGAGGTCGTGGCTTGTGATAAATATTCTAATGCTCCCGCCATGCAGGTGGCTCACCGTTCTCACGTGTTCAACATGCTTGATCCGGCAGAACTCCGCAGGGTTGTGGAAATGGAGCAGCCCGATCACATAATTCCGGAGATTGAGGCTATTGCCACTCCCGCTCTTCTTGAGCTCGAAAAGGAGGGCTTCAACGTTACTCCGACGGCTCGTGCCGCATGGCTGACGATGAACAGGGAGGGTATCCGCCGTCTTGCCGCCGAAGAATTGCAACTTCCTACCTCCCCTTATCGCTTCGCCTCCACCAAAGAGGAGTTTGACAAGGCAGTGGAGGAGATAGGGATTCCTTGTGTAGTGAAGCCAATCATGAGTTCGTCGGGCCACGGACAATCTACGATCAAATCTTCGGAAGATATAGAAAAGGCATGGAAAGAGGCTCAGGAGGGAGGACGCGCCGGAGCCGGAAGGGTTATCGTAGAGGGTTTTGTAGATTTCGACTATGAAATTACCCTACTTACTGTAAGAAGCATATCAGGCACTACCTTCTGCGAACCGGTAGGACACATACAAGTGAACGGGGACTATCGTTATTCCTGGCAGCCTCAGCCAATGTCGCAGATAGCCATAGAGCAAGCGCGAGAAATCGCCAAGAAGATTACGGATGCCTTGGGGGGATATGGCATTTTCGGAGTTGAGCTGTTCATTAAAGGGGATAAGGTGATTTTCAGTGAGGTTTCTCCTCGTCCGCATGACACGGGGATGGTTACAATGATCTCTCAGGATTTATCGGAGTTTGCACTTCATGCGAGAGCGCTTTTGGGACTTCCGGTGCCTGCGATAGAATTTTACGGTCCTTCGGCTTCACGGGCAATAGTGGTGGAGGGAGACACAAATTGCGTGGAGTTTGACAACCTGGAGGAGGTGCTTAAGGAGCCGGGCACTCAGATAAGACTTTTCGGCAAACCGGAAGTGCATGGACATCGCCGTATGGGTGTGATCCTGGCAAAGGATAAGAGCGTGGAAGCGGCAAGGGAGAAAGCTGAGAGAGCGTTCTCGAAATTGAAAATAAGTATCTAAGGGATGTTAAGGTGTTAAGGGGGAAGGGTTAAGGGTTAAGGATTAAGGGGATGAACTTATGGGGCGGATGCAACGTTTTATTAGCAAACAAATGCTGGTAGATATGATTGCATCCGTTATTGTTTGGGCGGTGGTCGCCGCCTTACTTCTGATTGTTTTTGTGGCACGTATAGTGGCTGAGCATCATCGCTCCCTCCCTCCTGTCCATGCTGCCAAACATCATAGACATTCCAAATTCATAGAGTTAGGCAAAGAGCGCGAGGAGTTTTTTGCCACCGGAGATTCTGATTTAATTCCCGGCGACGATTATGACATCTACTATAATTCCTGAACCCTTTGAGTCGGTGTATCTTTCCGATGATCCTCTGACTCCAGTTGATGTAAACTGTTGCTCGAAGGAGGTGTGCCTCTTTCTGACAGAATATGCCGAAAGGCTGTTAGGAGCCGGAGCCACGTGCATGCGCATAGAGAAAAATATCGAACGGATGGCGGCTACCTTCGGCAAGAAGGTAGAACTCACCATCATGCCCCGCCACGTACACATGACCGTATGGCATCCGGGGGCTGATGATATCTACACTTATATCTCTACTGTCAAGCCGGCTCCTATCTCCTATTCACTCAACACGCGCCTGAGCCAGCTGAGCTGGAATGTAGCCGACGATAATCTTTCGCTCCGGGAGACAGAGCGACGTTTCAGAAAGATCGTCTCTTCCGATTATGAGAACCCCTGGATGACACTTCTGTTGGCTTCGCTTGCCAACGCCTGCTTCTGCGGCATTTTCGGAGGGGACTGGATGGCTATGCTTATCGTGTTTATTGCTACGGCAACGGGGTTTAACCTTAAGCAGGTGCTTATGTCGAAACATGTGGACGGACGCGCCGTATTTTTTATCTGCGCTTTTGTCTCGGCAGTGATAGGCTCCACAGGCTATATCTTCCCTATAAGCAGCACCCCGGCGATTGCCGTAGGGACGAGTGTGCTTTATCTTGTGCCGGGCATTCCCTTTCTCAATTCATTCAATGACTTGCTGTATAAGCATTACATCTGCGCGTTCTGCAGGTTTCTGGATGCCTTGGTGCTTACGGGTTGCCTTTCGTTAGGGCTTATCCTTGCCATGAAAATAATGAACGTTACCCTCTTTTAGAAAAATAAGATGGTAAGATCAGAAAATAAGATGGTAAGGAAATAAGGGGGTAAGAAAACTCTCACCATCTTATTTCCTTATTTTATTAACTCCCTATTTACTTAATTTCTTATTCTCTTAACCTCTTATTCCCTTAACTTCTTATTCTCTTAACTTCTTATTCCCTTATTTGCTTTTATGTTAGTATTTGATTTATTGAAAGATGCGTTGTTTGCTGCCGTTGCGGCAATCGGGTTCGGAGCTATCAGCAGGATTCCCCGGAGAGCATACTTATGGTGCGGATTGATTGCGGCGATAGGTCATTCGCTGCGATTTCTACTGATGGGAGAGGCGTTAGGTTCGATGAATATAATAGTGGCTACGGCAATCGCGGCATTTGTGATAGGCTCGTTATCGGTGTTTGTCTCCCCTTTCGCGCGCACTCCGGCGGAAGCATATCTCTTTCCCTCGCTATTGCCTATGATTCCCGGGATTTTTGCCTATAAGTCTTTCGGCGGGGCGGTGATGTGCATTTTGGGGAAGGATCCGGATATGTTTGATTTCTATTTCCGGCAGTTTACTCAAAATGGCTTTATCTGCATTTCCATTCTTATGGCGATGGTGATTTGCGCTACAATTCCGATCTTTATTTTTCGCTCAAGAGCTTTCAGGGCGACGAGGTGAGAGGGATTCAGAATTTTTCGGAGCTTTCGGAGCTTTCGGAGGAATCGGAATTATCGGAGTTCTCAGAATTATCGGAGTTATCTGAGTTATCTGAGAATTCCGATAACTCCGATAATTCCGAGAAAGTTAAGAGAAAGTTAAGAGGAAGTTAAGAGGAAGTTAGAGAATTATTTTGAGTGGTTGGAGCGGTATTCGCGGCGCGCCCTGCTCATGGCTTCACGAATGCCTCCTGACTCAAGGAATCTGCGTTGCTGCGATTCCAATAGTTTGTCAAGAAGATATTGGGTCTGCCTGATCAAGGTGATTGCAAGATTGCAGAATTCCTCTGCGGGAGTCTGCAAACTAATTCCCTATATTCTGACTCAAAACGGGGAGAACAAAGATAGGTTCTCAATTTATCAAGCCGTGGATGCCCCTTCTCCCAACGTGATAATTGCTTGAACCGGAGATAATCAATGTAATCTTCTTCCAGTTCACTTAATGAAGCCCGAGCCACATTGGTGAGTTTTATCTCTGTCTCTTTCGAAGTAGGCGCAGCAGCACTCCCCTCTACAATATTTTGTTTACATGAGCGAGCTGCCTGCTGCATCTGATCGGTTGTGCGTGAACCACGTGAAATAAAACGGTCTACAAACACCTCTGTGATTACAGAAACTATCGTGGCAAGTCTGTAGACTTTGAGGGAACGAACATCTCCGTTGTGGATAATAAATTTCTCATTCATAAAAAAAACGAGCTGAATGGGTTATGAGGCAAAGTTATATATTTTCGGGATTCATTCAAAATGGAGATCGTATATAAAAACATGTTTTAAAACATGTTTGGAGGATATATCAAACTATTTTGTTTAAATTTGTGGTAAAGAAAGCATTTACCTTTCTCTTTTTTTATTATTATATAACAGTAGGATTTCAGATCTTCCCTACCGACTTTCTTCTTATAACTCTAATATCATAATAGATTATGGCTATAAATCTCGTAAAAGGACAACGTGTTGAAATAGGACTCTCCCGCCTAATAGTAGAAATGGGATGGAAAGTAAATCCCGATGCAGACCCACCCTACGATCTTGACGCTTCCACTTTCCTGCTTCGTAAGAATAATGAGATCGGCGTGGAGGAGGATTTCGTTTTTTATGGATCACCTAACACCAAAGAGACACCCGATGGGAGCAGACCCATGTCGAAAGACGGGAGCGTGTTAGGGGCAGTGGACGACAGAGGAGATGACGATGATAACACAGGCATCGGCGAGGAATCAATTGAAGTGGATCTCTCCAAGACAGATCCGCTGATTGATCAGATTCTTTTCACGGCAAGCATCTACTGGGAAAAGGGTTCCAAGAGTGAGAGATATAATTTCGGACAGGTCAGGAATGCCTATATCCTCATTAAGGATGCGGTGAGCGGTGAAGAGATCTGCCGCTATGATCTCGACGAGGATTTCTCCACAGCCAAAGGGGTGGAGTTCGGACGGCTTTACAGAAGGAACGGCGCATGGAAATTTGAAGCCGTGGGCATCCCCTATACTGACGGGCTGGAACCTATCGTGCGCAAATATGCGTCGCGATTTATGTAAAGTTGCGGAAAATCCGCCACTGCCTGTCATCCTTTTTTCTGCAAAGTTGCGAAAGTGCATCCGAAACTCTTTTGAAAGGCTAACTTTGCATCATCAAAATCGACAAACACCTCTCCCGAGAGGTAAACGCTTTTGATCTTAAATCCTCAACTTTCAATTTTCAACTTTAAATTTTCAATTTTCAAAGATATGGCTATAAATCTCGAAAAAGGACAGCGTGTGGCTGTCGAACTTCCCAAGTTCACGATCGGACTTGGATGGGACGTGAACAGTTCTTCTACGGGCACTGACTTCGACCTTGACGCCTCTGCCTTCATCATGGGAGAGAACGGCAAGATTCTTGCAGACGAGTTCTTCGTTTTCTACAATAACCTGAAATCGCCTGACGGAGCCGTAGAGCATACCGGGGATAACCGCACAGGGGAAGGTGAAGGGGATGACGAAAGCATCCGCATCGATCTTTCAAAGATAGATCCTCGGGCTACTCAGATAACCTTCGTTGTAACAATTCATGAGGCAGATTCCCGCCGTCAGAATTTCGGTCAGGTAAGAAATGCTTTCATCCGCATCTACGACAGCGCTACGGGAGAGGAGATCATGCGCTATGATCTTGATGAGGATTTCTCAGTGGAGACAGCAGTGGAGTTCGGAAGGCTCTATAAGAGAAACGGACAGTGGAAGTTTGAGGCGATCGGCACCGGTCAGAAAGCGGGGTTGGCGCAATATTTGGAGAAGTATAATTGAGGCGTTAGGCATTAGGCATTAGGCGTTAGGTGTTAGGCGTTAGGCATTAGGGACGAGGCGCGAGATGCTGACTCATACCATTAAAAATCAAATTTTACGGCTTTGGACCTTGCCTCGGACCTCAGACCTCGAGCCTAATGCCTAAAGCCTAAAGCCTAAAAAATTTTTTAAATTTCAATTTTAATTATTATGGCTATCAGACTTGAAAAAGGACAGAAGATAAATCTTGAGAAAAATAATGGCTCCAAACTCACTGAATTTTGCGTGGGCTGCAACTGGGGCGCAATAGTAACATCAGGGGGATTCCTCGGACTGGGTAAAAAGACTCAGGATGTTGACCTCGATTTGAGCTGCCTGATGATCGACGCTAACGGGAATATATGCGATCATATCTATTCACCCCTTTACCGTACAGATTTCCTCGGGCGATATGGAATGCCTCCCGGCAAAGTAGACTCCCTTGACGGAGCGATGCACCACAGCGGTGATGACCTCCAGGGGGATCAGGGGGGCGACGATGGTCTTGACAATGAAATCATCACTGTCAACCTGAATCGTGTGAGTCCGAACGTGAATCAGATTTTCTTCTTCCTGAACAACTGTGGCAAAGAGGATTTCTCCCAGATACCCTACGCTTCCATCAGAATGTATGAGGGGACTCCGTCAAGAGTAAAAGAGGTGTTCGCTTCCTACGATGTGGCAGCAGAGCCAAGGTATCGCGGGGCTACGGCACTTATAATGGGCAAGCTTTACCGCCGCAACGGGGAATGGAAATTCTCAGCCATCGGCGATGCCTATCCCGACAAAAATATCTGTGAGACTATCCAACGGATAGCAACAAATTACGCAAAATAAAAATTATGAGAAAACTACCGGTTTACATTCTTCTCGACACCTCCGGCTCAATGTATGGTGAGCCTATCGAGGCAGTAAAGAACGGACTGCAGGTGCTCACAAGCACTCTGACCTCCGATCCATACGCTCTTGAAACCGCCTATCTGAGTGTCATCACTTTTGACAGCACAGCCAAACAGGCTGTGCCCCTCACGGAGATAGCCGCTTTCCAACCACCGCAGCTTAAGGCTTCAGGATGCACCGCTCTTGGGGAGGCGCTTCAACTCGTGGCTCAATGTGCTGACCAGGAAGTGATCAAAACCACTCCTGAAAAGAAAGGAGACTGGAAGCCGCTCGTCTTCATCATGACAGACGGAGAGCCTACGGATGATATCCGCAAAGGTCTTGAGGATTTCAAGAGCAGGAAGTGGGGAATGGTAGTGGCTTGCGCAGCGGGAGCAGGAGCCAACACCAATACGCTGAAGCAGATCACTGAGAACGTGGTGTCGCTCGACACAGCCGACAGCGCCACAATCCGCCAATTCTTCAAATGGGTGTCAGCTTCCGTTCAGGCTAACAGTGTGAAGGTTGATGAAGGGAAAGGGGAAATCAACTCCATAGGAGAGCTTCCGCCTCCGCCGCCTGAGGTAAATATCGTGATTTAATTTATCGGAATTTAGAAAGAGGATATATTGAAGTTAGCTTTTTAGGGCGCAGCGGGATTGCGGAGCAATCCCCTCCCAGGCATTACTCTTAATTTTGATATATCCTCTTTCTTCCTCTTATTTCCTTATTTTCTTATTTCCTTATTTTATAATTCTCTATCCTTCTAAGATGCGTATTCTTCCCGTATATCTTCTTATCGACACTTCCGGCTCCATGCATGGCGAGCCGATAGAATCCGTCAAGGTTGGCTTGGAGGCGCTTGTCAGCAGCCTGCGTCAAGAGCCGGCTGCCTTGGAATCGGTTGCTCTCAGCATCATCACTTTCGATAAGGATGTGAAGCAAATTCTCCCCCTCACTCCGCTTGACGAACTCCAGCTTCCGGAAATCACTACTCCTGAAAGCGGACCCACTCACACCGGACTTGCCTTGCAACTGTTGTGCGAAAGAGTTGACAAGGAGGTGAAAAAGGGCACTGCCGAGACAAAAGGGGATTGGAAACCACTGCTCTTTATAATGACCGATGGAAAGCCCTCCGACAGCAAACTATATAAGGATATGATCGAGGAGGTAAAGAAACGTCATTTCGGAAATATAGTGGCGTGTGCAGCCGGACCGTCAGCCAAAGCGGAGGAATTGCTGAAACTTACGGATAAGGTGGTGTCGTTAGACACGCTTGACAGCACAGCCTTCAA
This sequence comes from uncultured Porphyromonadaceae bacterium, assembly GCA_947176915.1. Lineage (GTDB taxonomy): Bacteria > Bacteroidota > Bacteroidia > Bacteroidales > Muribaculaceae > Lepagella. The sequence goes on from CAMWSM010000001.1 coordinate 104,189, forward strand.
GAAATTCTTCAAATGGGTTTCCGACTCTATCAATATCGGCAGTCAGAGTGTAGGCGCCACAGACGACATCGCCCTACCACCTCCACCCCCGGAAGTGAACCTCATCCTCTAAAACCTAAAGCCTAAAGACTAACGTCTAAAACCTAAATTATGAATGTAAAACTAAAAGGAGCTTACGTAAAACATCTGGAGGTGGAGCTTTTCCCCGGAGAGGAGTTTTATGCTGAAAAGGGTTCGCTGATATACATTGAAGAGGGAATCGACATGACGAGTGAGTTTTCCGGAAATTCACTCGGACAGATCATCGGCTCCAAGCTATCGGGAGAGAATCTCCTTATCGTGCATTACCGCAATTTCACATCGCAGCCGCGCCGCCTCGTGCTCGGGTCGCGAGGGGGAATGATTCATTTCAAACTCACCAACTCGGAAATTATCTGCAATCGCGGAGCATACGTGGCATCAAGCAAGAAAGTGGATCTCTCGATGAAACTTTCCCTTTCCGGATTTATAGGTGGGATAGGAGGAATGTTGCAAAGAGTGAGCGGAGATGCGACTGTATTTCTTGAGACCATAGGAGATCCTATTATCGTAGAGTTAGGACCGGGACAAGGCATTCAGATTGACGAACAGCATTTCCTTGCCCTGGAAGGAATACCTGAAAACAGGATCACACCTCAGTTTTCCACCCGCAACCTCTTCGGAGGGGAGGGACTGAGGATGCTCAGCGTGCGCGGACCCGGCAAAGTCTACCTCAACCCCTAACATCTTAACCCTTAATTCTTAACCCTTAACCCTTAACCCCCTTAACCCCCTTAACAAATGAGACGACTTCCTATATATTTCCTTATAGACATTTCGGAATCAATGGTGGGTGTGCCCATAGAGCAGGTGCAGGAGGGGATGCGCAACATCATACAGAATCTGCGCACCGATCCATACGCTCTTGAAACCGTCTTTGTCAGCATCATAGCATTTGCCGGGAAAGCGGTTACCCTCTCCCCTCTCACCGAGCTTTACAAATTCTATCCTCCCGTCTTCCCTATCGGAGGGGGCACGTCGTTAGGCTCAGGGCTGGAAGCGCTGATGAACGACATCGACAAGTCTGTGCAGAAAACCACTATGGAAAAGAAGGGAGATTGGAAACCGATTGTATTCCTTTTCACAGACGGCAACCCCACGGACGACTATTCCGCCGCTTTCAGGAGATGGAACAATCATTACAGGAGACATGCGAATCTCGTGGCAGTCTCCTTAGGAGATAATGTAAACACACTGACTCTTGCGCAAATAACTGAAAACATTCTCCTGCTTAAGGACACGGACCCCAAATCTTTCTCCGAGTTTTTCAAATGGGTGTCGGATTCAATAAAAGCCTCCAGCATGTCAGTAACAGACTATGGAAGCGATGAACTTCGTCTACCCTCCACAACAGGGATTAATCTTGAAAAAGTAAATCCGGCGCAACATTCCAATCCGGATGAGAATTTTGTAGTGCTTCACGGTCGGTGTCAGACCACCCACGGGGATTATCTGGTGAAATATGCACGGAAAGATAACTTGTTTAATGAAAACTTTGCCTCCTATTACAGAGGGCCGGGCTTCCGCCTGGTAGGGGCTTATCCGGTGAACGGCGCTAAATATCAGCAACTTTCCTCCGGAGAGGAGGCCTCGGTCAACACGTCATCCCTTACCGGCGTGCCCGCGTGTCCCTGCTGCGGCAATCAGCTCGGGGTGGTCGTTTGTGAATGCGGGAAAATATTCTGTGTGGGAGAGAATGGGGATCACGCCTGTCCGTGGTGCGGACTGGAGGGCACTTTAGGGGACATCGGACCCGGAGGGCTGGACATAACCAGAGGTTTGGGATAACACACTGTCATCACTGTCAATGAAACATAATTATGAATAGAGAACAACGCCTTGTAGCCCGCAGAAATGCCGCTGACTCCCGGATAAAAGATTTTTTGGATGCCTTTGAAGAAGCAGCCGACCGCCTTTCAATTCCATGTTCGGAAAGGAGGAGATTTCTGGGATGGACAATTGAAAACCTTTGGAACAAACATATTGAAGAACGTATGAACCGACGTCTCGTAATAGAAAATGAAATTAATAATCTCGGATTACGCATTCCTAACGGGACTGTACGTAAAGCCTATACAGCCTCATTCGCTTTGCCGGCGGATAAGGTGAAGGATGTAGCTATAGATGGGCTTGAGGAAACGGGTCTTACGCTCAGTCAGCCGGCGGAAGGGGAATATCTTATTTCAGGCACACCTCAGAAACATGGCGATTTCACCCTTACAGTCTCCTACTCGACAGTGGAGGGTGAGCCGCGTTCGAGTTTCAAGCTTCCCGTGGCTTTTAATCCTGATCCACGCTCGATATGGCGCGACCTTAGAAGCCGGCTTCATAAGGATGGGGTGAAACCGGATTGGGCTACGGAATATATTATGGTGAAGGAGGATGCAGAGGGGGCGCCACGTAAAGATGTGATCGCTGCCAGCATCCAGGGACGCAGCCATGCGCATGAGGAGCGTCCCCGGGATGATTATTTTGCAGCCCGTCATTATGAGGATTCCGACTGGTATGTAGTGGCTGTGGCTGACGGCGCCGGCTCTGCCCCGCTCTCCTGGAAAGGTTCTGAAATTGCTTGCGACACGATCATTGAACATTGTCGGGAAAATCTTGACGGGAATAAAGTTTTTGAAGAGGCAATTGCCGCCTTTCATGCCGATCCCAATACGGAATTGCGCTCTGTGCTGACGGCACAAGTTTCCAACATTATCTACAAAGGGGCTGTAAAGGCACACGAAGCAATCAATGCGGAAGCGGCAGCCCAAGGGGAGAAGCCACGCGACTACGCGACCACCCTGATGTTTGCGATCTGCAAGCATTTCTCGTTCGGATGGTTCATCGCCTCATTCTGGGTAGGGGACGGAGCAATGTGCATTTATGACGAAAAAGGGGGAAGCGCAAAGCTTTTGGGGACGCCCGACGAAGGGGAATTTTCAGGTCAGACACGATTCATCACCATGCGTGAGATTTTCCATGACAAGGATTTGGTAGCCAAAAGGATGAGGATGACTATCGTGCCCGATTTCACTGCCCTTTTCCTTATGACCGACGGAGTTTCGGACCCTCTGTTTGAAACTGACAATAATCTTAATGACTTCAATAAATGGAAGGAATTTTATTCCCTCCTTAAGGAGGGTTTTCCGGAGGATGGCATCCCGGGGGTCAATCTTACGGATGATAATCCGGAGGCTGCGGGAGAACTGCTTGAATGGCTTAAGTTCTGGCGACCGGGGAATCATGATGACAGAACGATGGTGGTGGTGAAGTAAGGGGTTAAGATGTTAAGAATTAAGGGTTAAGGGTTAAGGGTTAAGGTGTTAAGATGTTAAGGGTTAAGGGGAAGGGGGGAGGTAAATTTAATAAGAAGAGTGTGATGGCAAAGACTATAAAATTGAAAGCCCTTGATGGCTCACCGGTGGAATTTGTGGATGAGGTGATTGGCAGCGGCGCGATGAAGGATGTGTATTTCAGCCCTGACAAAAGCTATGTCGTGGGCTTTTTCCGTCAGCCTCAGGATGCAAATGCCAAAGACCGGCTTCAAAATATCGTAGGAAGATACCGAGAGAGAATTTTCAATCAGGTGGGCGGAGATTATTGGGAAAATCTTTTCTGCTGGCCTACCAAGCTTGTGGAATGGAACGGGAAGTTGGGAGTGGTCTGTCCCGCTTATCAGAAACATTTCTTCTTTCAGGAGGGAAATTTCAAAGGGAAGGAGAAGGAGGGGAAATGGTTCGCCTCGGCTAAATTACGCAATAAATTCCTTACTCCCAAGCAGAAGGGCACTTTCCTCTCCAACATCCATCTGTGTCTGCAGATTGCACGCGCTGTGCGCCGTCTTCATGCAGCCGGGCTTGCGCATTCCGATCTCTCTTATAAAAATGTACTCGTAGACCCTGAATCGGGGCGTGCGTCGATCATTGACTGCGATGGACTGGTTGTGCCGGGGAAATATCCTCCCGACGTTGTGGGAACCCCTGACTTCATTGCGCCTGAGGTGCTTCAGACCCGTTCCCTGAAGAAAGATGATCCCAATAAGAAACTGCCGAGCATACTGACCGACCGTCATGCCTTGGCGGTGCTGATCTACATGTATCTTCTCAACCGTCATCCGTTGCGCGGGGGAAAGGTGAACGATCTCGACCCCACCAAAGATGAGGAGCTGTCAATGGGAGAAAATGCTCTTTTCGTGGAACACCCCACCGACAGGAGCAACCGCCCTAAAACCGACAATATGGCACCTTCCGAACTTCCGCAGGGTGATGTTGAGAAACGTCCGTACACACTCTGCGGACCCTATCTGTCGGAACTTTTCCGCCGGGCATTCATAGACGGCTTGCATGATCCTTCCAAGCGTCCTACAGCCGACGAATGGGAAATTGCTCTCGTAAAGACCACCGATCTGATACAACCGTGCCAAAATCCTCAATGTGAAGGTAAATGGTTTGTTTTCGACAATACCACCAAGTCTAAGTGTCCTTTCTGCGGCACGGAATATCACGGGCAACTTCCGGTGCTTAACCTTTACTACTCCCCCTCTAAAGGGAAATTTCTTCCTGACAATTACCGTCTGATGGTCTACGACAAACAGTCGCTCTATATGTGGCACGTCAACCGCCTCATCACTCCCAACGAGCGCATCAAACCGGAGGATAAGAAGCCCGTGGGCGACTTCCATTTCCATAACGGAAAATGGATCCTCATCAACCGCCGGCTTCCTGACTTATGGGAGATAACGGACAGCGGGAAACGACATGTGAACCCCGGGGAGTATGTGGAACTGACCGAGGGGAAGAAGATCCTGCTCTCTTCGGAAGAGGGGGGAAGGCTGATAGTAACTCAATTGGTGAAAAATTAACAATATCATATATTGGCAATGGCTACAAAGAGAGAGAAAATTGCAGTGGCACGCATATTTGCCGACCTTATCAAGGCAGACCGTATCGTGGATATCGGCGAAATGGAATATTGGGAGGAGATTTGCTCAAAATATGGCATAAACAGAGAGATTCATCTGGAAGCAAAACATCTCTCCTTTTCCGATGCGCTGACTGTAATCTGCAATTCGGACGACCATTCCCTTAAACCTGAACTGCTTGCCGACTGCAGGAGAATGACTGTATCGGACGGTTTCTGCGCCCATTCGGAAGCTTTGATAATAAGCGCCATAACCTTTCTACTGGATAAAGAAAATAATGTAGCTACGGAAGTTTACTCCATTCCACGTTCCAACTTCAACATCGATATGGCAACGATGGTGTATGTTGAATCAGACTACGACAAGGAGACAAATGAGGCTATCATATCGAATTACAGAGCCATATTCAGGGAACTTCAGATCGCCGGCTTCCATTTCATCTATCTTCCCCAGATAATAGGCCATTACAAGGAGACAGAACCGACAAGATTTAAGCAGATTCTTTCCTTTTTAGCTCCTGATCTCAGCGAGGAGAACATCAATGCTGCATACAGTTCTCTGGTGAATATGACAACCGACAGGTTTTGTGAGGATATTCTTTGCAACAAATGCGGAATTGATAATCTCCGCCACACCTATCCGGCGTTGCTGCTGAAGTTCGGGAACAGTTATGTAGGAGATGTGGAATATGCCAACTACCTTAAAATCGAGGTCGGAAACGACATTCTCACCTTTGTGCAGCATTTTGTAGACAACTTCTGCAAGATGCTGAGCAGCGACCTTTTCATAGTGAAATCATCAGAGGAGAGGGATAACCAATTCCACTTCTTCGGATTCTATAAGCAACTTCTCGAGATATTTATTGTAAGGAAAAATATCAGAAGCAAAGTGGAGATAAATCTCCACGACCAACAGATCCGCTTTCCCGGCATAGACAGATGGCTCAATGAGGTGAACAGGCGCGAACGCGCCCTCTACACGCTGCTGCTCTGCCAGGGGAAAGAGGGACTGAACTTTAAAAAGCCTATCCCCTCCCAACTCGACAGATATGAACGCAGGATGAAAAAATATCAGAAGCGGTTTGAGGTGATCTATCAGATGATGGGGGGAGAAAGAACGGCTCCCGATCTGTCAAAAACCAATAACCGCTCCCCTATGCTTACTCATCTAAATGGATGTCTTAAGAAACTTCCGGGCCTTTATAATCCACAGGATTATGTCATTTCCCAAGGGGAAAAGGGTCATTATTTCGTGCATCTCCCCTCCGATTATGTCCAGATCACCCCTATGCTCAGCGACCTTCCGGAACCCCTTCTTGACTCCGAACTTTACAAAAGGGTGATGAGCATCAAATAACCGCAAGATTGCGGAATATTGCAGATATAATTGAAGTTTGCTAACTTTGCCGAACAATAGAGAGGAGGAATGGAGCTCTCTCCCATAACAAGGACTATATAACTAAACAGATAAATAAATGGCAGAACAAAAACATTTCACCGGTCTTACGGATGCCGAAGTGCTGCAAAGTCGCGAGCAGCATGGAGTCAACATACTGACTCCGGCAGAGAAAGACCCACTATGGAAGCGGTTTTTAGAGAAATTCAGCGACCCGCTGATCATTATTCTTCTTATTGCCGGCGCTCTCTCCATCGGCATTTCATGTTATGAATACTGGGGTCTGGGTCATGGAGCCGGAGTCTTCTTCGAGCCTATCGGAATATTCATCGCCATACTTCTTGCCACGGGTCTGGCTTTTATCTTCGAACTTAAGGCTGATAAGGAATTTGCTCTCCTTAATCAGGTGAATGATGACGAGCCGGTGCAGGTGATCCGTAACGGCAACGTAACTCAGGTGCCCCGCAAGGATATTGTCGTGGGTGATATCGTAATCCTCAACACAGGCGAGGAAGTGCCGGCTGACGGAGAACTCCTGGAGGCTGTCTCACTGAATATCGACGAATCCACCCTCACGGGCGAGCCGATGTGTCATAAGACCACCGACCCCGAGCAGTTCAACCCGGAGGATACATTCCCCTCCAACCATGCCATGCGCGGAACAAAGGTGATGGAAGGACACGGAACAATGAAGGTGTTCGCCGTGGGAGATCAGACGGAGAACGGAAAGGTGTTTGAAGCTGCACAGATCGACGACAGCGTCAAGACCCCCCTTAATGAGCAACTTGACGGACTCGGAGACCTCATCACAAAGATTTCATACGCTTTCGCGGCACTCATCGTGGTGGGGCGTATAATAATGTTCTTCTTCAATTATCCCTTTGAATGGGTCAGCTTCATCGCTTATCTCCTTCAGACGCTGATGATTGCCGTTACGTTGGTGGTTGTGGCAGTGCCGGAAGGTCTTCCGATGGCTGTTACCCTCTCGCTTGCCTACTCCATGCGCCGTATGCTCAAGACCAACAATCTTGTGCGCAAGATGCATGCCTGCGAGACTATGGGAGCCACTACGGTTATCTGCACTGACAAGACAGGCACGCTCACGCAGAATCAGATGCAGATCTATAAAACTAACTTCTTCGGCAATCCTTCCGACGTGGTGCTATATGAGGGAATCGCCGTGAACTCTACGGCTCAGCTTGATCTTTCAGGTGAAAAGCCTCAGGTGCTCGGAAATCCCACTGAGGGTGCGCTTATTCTCTGGCTGAAGGAGCGCGGAGTGGATTATGCGAAGCTTCGCGAAACTGCGCAACGGGTTGAAGAACTCCCCTTCACTACAGAGAGAAAATATATGGCTACTGTAGTGAAATCCTCAACCGGAAAAAAGATACTTTACGTAAAGGGCGCTCCCGAGATTGTATTCGGGATGTGCAAGGACACTGCCGGAGTAACCAAGCAGGAGATTGACGCTCAGCTTCTCGAATATCAGAACATGGCTATGCGCACCTTGGGCTTCGCATATCAGGAGATTGAGGATGGAGATGCCACAATCAGAGATAATAAGGTAGCCGCCGAGAAACTCACATTCCTCGGAATTGTCGCTATCTCCGATCCTGTCCGCGCTGATGTGCCTGCAGCGGTAAGAGAGGTTATGGATGCAGGCATTAAAGTCAAGATTGTAACAGGCGACACTCCCGGCACAGCCAAGGAGATCGGACGTCAGGTAGGACTCTGGAATGATTCCTTCGACGGCGACGAGAATATAATCACGGGAGTTGAATTTGCAGCGCTTTCAGATGATGAGCTCCGCAAGCGCGTGGGCAATATCAAGATTATTGCCCGTGCCCGCCCGATGGATAAGAAGCGTCTCGTGGAGTCTCTTCAAGCCAATAATGAAGTCGTGGCTGTAACCGGCGACGGCACCAATGATGCCCCTGCCCTAAAAGCCGCTCATGTCGGTCTGTCGATGGGCGACGGCACTTCCGTGGCTAAGGAGGCTTCCGACATCACTATTGTTGACAATTCCTTCTCTTCAATCGGACGCGCAGTGATGTGGGGCCGTTCCCTTTTCCAGAATATCCAGCGTTTCATCCTTTTCCAGATGACTGTCAACGTGGCAGCCTGCTTCATAGTACTTGCAGGAGCTTTCATGGGTACGGAGTCACCACTTACCGTAACACAGATGCTTTGGGTGAACCTCATAATGGACACATTCGCGGCTATGGCTCTTGCTTCGCTGCCTCCGTCGGAGAGCGTTATGAAAGACAAACCGCGCAGCCGCGAGGCATTCATCATCAACCGCCCGATGTGGCAGTCGATTGTAGGGGTAGGCGGAATCTTCTTCCTGCTTCTTCTCGGCATCCTCTATATCTTCGAGCATTACAGCGTGGAATCAATGACTCAGCTTTTCACGTTTGCGGAGCAGACAGTGAAAGAGGGACAGCCGGCATTGACGGCTTACGAGCTTTCAATGTTCTTCACCATCTTCGTATTCCTTCAGTTCTGGAACATGTTTAATGCGCGTGCATTCGAGACAGGGAAGTCAGCCTTCCATTTCAAGGGAGCGAGCGGTTTTGTGATGATAGCACTTATAATCGTCATCGGTCAGATCTTTATCGTCTCTGTGGGCGGAGAGTTCTTCAACGTTACTCCCCTGCGCATTCTTGACTGGGTGATCATCATCGGCTCGACATCACTCGTGCTTTGGATCGGTGAGTTTATCCGGCTTTTCAAGAAATAATCCGATATATCAGCTATACAGAGACAGACGGCGTGGACCTCCACGCCGTCTGTCTTACATGATATTTACTTAATAACGAATATGACATCGGAGAGAGCTTTATAAGCTTTCTTTTTATATTCAAAATGAATTTCTTTAAGATTGTGATGTGAGAAATTTTTAATAAAATCATTAATTTTTGGTTCAATTAATGAAAACGCTCGTTTCAGTTTCCAGGATTGGTCAAAATTTATAGAATCTGCTAAAATGAGATATATTCTATTTTCTGCTCCAAAGCGCATTTCTCCTTGATTTTCATATAACCATCTGATTAATTCGTAAGGATTGCTTTGCGATTCCTCAATAATTTTACGTCGCACACTATCTAACTCATCGATAATGGCAGTATTATTTATTTCTTTTAGTTTTTCGGTTAAGATATATGCTTGTTGATTAGGGGAGATACTGGTGGATTTAATTCCTATTTCTTTACATCTTGTTTTAAGCCATGATAAAGAACCCTTCCCTAATATAGATTTAACCTTTTGTTCCATAAACTGATTAGGGAAAAATGTTACTTTTAGATCAAAAGGATAATTTTGTATAAAAAAGTCAACACTCTTAATTTCCCCTACAGCAGAGATTACGTCAGGGTTACGTTTGAACAAAGATTCTATAATGAAAGAAGTCCAATTATTATACCAGCTATTTTGCACATAATCCCATGCATTTGCCCCAATTTCAGGTTGTTTACTTTGCAATTCATTATAATTGCTTATTACTTTTACATACCGACTTATGAAATATTTGTCAAGAGAATTGTTTTGATCGCCTCCCCATGAATAATATTTAATCTTATATAAGTCTTCTTTCAATTGCTCTACATCCACTCCCATTTGCGCGTACCACTCATGATTCATACACTGTAGGAAGGCATCAAGCATAGACATAGCATCCGGACGTTTTTTTAAAATATCATATAACTCAACATTCCGTGCAGAAACTTTAGTGGTCTTGAGGATTATATTATTTTCTTCAATAAACTGTTGCAATTGCTTTCCCCGACAAATAGCGCGCACTTTTAGCCACAATAGACCATAAAAATTTTCATTAAAAGCATTCAAATCTTGATTTCGGAAAGCATAATCCCATTTTTCAAATTCAGTCATAATCATATTATGGTTTACAAATTATTAAAATTTCACTACTGCCGGCTACACTTCCTTTTCCACCTCTACCGAATTGATAAATTTTTCGTTTCACATCGACATTTCTATAGGGGCTTATTAATTCAACGAGTGTATCTATAGATGGATAACTCCTATCATTATAACTGATTAACCAGTAAGGGATATTTTCAGAAAGTTTAAATAAACGTTTAAAACTATCGATGATTTCCCTTTTTGTCTCAAAACCACTATCTTTCTTGGGGCTATATCTTTTAGTTCCATTTACAAATTCTTTATCTTTCCAATAATTTGTATATGTTTCTAACAGATGATAGAAGCCTTGGTAATCCGCATGACTATCACAATAGGGAGGATCAAAATATGCCACATCTGCATCGGATATAGAAGGAAGCAAGTCAAGGATGTTCTCATTGTATGCTATACAGTCGGTTCCATTATCAAATACGGCATTATTATACTCAATAACCAAATCTAAAAAAATATCTTTGATCGGTCGGATAAGGCTACGGTTACGTTTCACTCTTTCCGGATTAGATGCATACACTAAAGCCTGGGTATGGGCGAAATGCCCCATTGTAACTTTACGTGTCATGGCTCTATTAATAACGGAGAATGCTAAAGCTCTTTTATATTCATTTTCAAGAATATCAACATTGCTCCTAAAAGCGTCTAAAAATTTGGTCTCCTCCCTGACAAAAAATAAATCGGTGAAAAGACGTTCCATCAAATTAAATTTTTCAGGATCAGAGTTAGGAGAGAAAAGAATATCAATATCGTCCGGAGTCAGAATTTCATTCTTATTTTCAATCAACGCTTTCCCGATTTTGCTATTGAAGGATAAAAAATCATTAGAAATAACAGCTTTCCCCATCTTCTTGCATAAGAATCCAATTGATTGTGAACCGCTGAAGGCATCTAAGATCACATTTGAATCTTCAGGGATATGTTGGGCAATCCATTCACTATGAATATATTTAGCTCCCAAATATTGTGGTTTTGGAAACTGTATATCCATAAATTTGTAATCTTCAAATAACGATGGTTGAAGTGCAATATTATTCCTCATACAACAAAGTTAACCATAATAGATGAGATAAACAAATGGGGAACCCATTCTAATGAAAATTGATTAATCTCTCAGTGTTTTTAATGTTTTGGTTTTATGCGCTTCTTCAGTCAGAAGAGGCGATCTTGAGGATTTCAGGCAGCCAGCCTGCCATGGGGATAGGGAGATGAATTACTTGAGTGGACTCATCTTTTGAACTGATAGAGAATCCCTGGGCAGAAAGAATTATTGCGGTAGAAGGTTTATATTTGCCTATATAGACTGAAAGACTCTTAGAAGAGGTATTGACTGATGACTTGACTTCAATCGGGATGATCTCAAGATCATTCTGAATTATATAATCTACCTCTGCCGTACCATTTGACACCCAGTAGCGAGGCATCTGCTCTATTGCCGGCAATAGGTTTTCCAATACGGTATTCTCCGTCAAAGCCCCTTTGAATTCAACGAAACTTGCACTCTCAGATGTAAATATCGAAGGGGGAATATTTGCAAGTTCTCTCAATAAGCCCACATCAAGCAAATAAATCTTGAAAGCGCCTAAGTCGTCGAATGCACTCAAAGGCAGCCCCGGTTTTGAAAGACAATAGACTTGATAAATAAGTCCTGCCTCCTTTAACCAAGTCAAGGCATCTTCATATTCTCTTGCCCTGGCTCCGTTTTTCACTACTTTATAAACAAATTTTCTGTTTTCCTTAGAAAGTTGGGATGGAAGGGATTGCCATACGGCAGCAATCTTCGGGAATATAGTTTGCGGCGCATGTTTAGAGAAATCAAAATAATAAGAGGTGAGAATCTCACGTTGTTCAGCGATTACCCTTTCCAGTCCCGAATGCTCTATCGAACTTACCACCGCCCGGGGCATTCCACCACATACCTGATACTGCCGATATGCCTCCCACATTTTGCTTTCTATGATTGCCGGCAAACCACATATTTCTGATAAATTATTGATATAATCATAGACTTCAGTCTTTACAGCCCGTAAATATTCGCGAAAAGATATAGGATACATTCGGATGAAATCAACTTTTCCCACAGGAAACCCCTTATGTCTATGGATAGCTACACCCAGTAAAGATCCTGCTGCCATTATATGATAGTCGGGAGCTTCCTCATAGAAGTATTTGAGACTATTCAAGGCTTCGGGACATTCTTGAATTTCATCAAATATAATCAGAGTTTCTTTTGGAATAATCGGGGCAGAAGAATATAATCTGAGAATCTCAAGAAGTCTTTCAGGCTCTTTGGTACGTGTAAACTCAGACTTTAATTCTTCATTAGAGTCAAAGTTAAAATAGACATAAGAAGAATAATATTTCTGACCAAATTTTTTCATGACCCAAGTCTTGCCGATTTGTCTCGCTCCTTGAATCAATAATGGACGCCTATAATCTGAATTTTTCCATTCCAGCAATTTTGTAAATATATCTCTTTCAATTTCCATAAGGTAAACCATTCTGTTAAGACTCCAAAATTAAGCATTATTTTCCTTACATGAAAGCGCAGGTTAGAAAAATGTGGAAATTTTCACATTTTTCCATATAGAAATGTGTGGATTTTCACATTTTTCCAACTTACTCTATTACTATCATGCAAAACCGGAGTTCCATTATATCCTTGAACGTACTTGTCCTTATTCATAACATTTTGATTGAGACTGCAAAGGTAATTTCAACTCGTGTGCTCCAAAATCGCTTATAACAAACTGAATTACAAAATTTCCAAAAAATTTTTATGATTTATTAGAGGACACTAATGATTTTTTATTAATTTTGCAACACAATCGGAACTCTATAATCCGAATGTAAAATATCTAGCCTAATCGTCGTCGAACTACCACCTTGATTTATGATAAGGCTAATCACAATATTTTCCCAATGGGCGAAGTATATCTACGCGCATAACGTAGAATCGTGCCCATGGGAAAATTGGCTGTGGTAGGCCACGACGACGTTGGGCTTCGGTTCTACGTTTTTCGTATAACTCGTTGCCATTTTACTAGATAATTTCTAAATTAACTCTACAACTTGTAAAATGGAAACTGTTTTAGCAATCATTTCACTTTTATCACTTCTTGCTTTTATAGTAGGAATGGTAAAACCATCTTTTGTAAAATGTAAATCAAGAAGGATTGTGGCGCTTATCTACCTTGGAATTTTCCTTGTAAGTGCTATTATTGGAGGTTCCCTAATAGAACCTTCCCCTTCCAATCAATCGGAGAACCTAACAGGGATTGAAAGCGATACCACAAAAAATGAGAGAACGAAAACCCAAAATTCCACCTTCATTTCGGAAACCGAAGACGACTCCAATACTAAAGAAAAAAAGGAAATCAACAAAATTCCTGATTTATTAGCAGGCAGTGAGTTCAAAGTAAAACATGGAGATGGGGAAATAGAATTCAACTTAGAGGATATTAAGATTAACCGTATACCCAATGACGGAAGAAATCTGGTAATCACTGTGAAGATAAAGAACAAATCCAATAGCAAATTTTTCATAAGTGATTCGGGATGGAAACTCTTAGATTCAGAGAATGTAGAGGTAGAAGAATCCGGTATATATGAACCAGTTTTCAGTGACTTTGCGCCCGGCACATTCTTCTTCACCATAGTTGAGCCGAATGTAGGAAAAAAGGAAATAGTGGGATATTCAATTAAAAATGAACCCTACTATCTAACCATAGACGGAAAAATTGTAGGAAGAATTAATAACACCAAATAATATATCCCCCTTATAGTCAGCAGGGATTGTTTCCTACATCAATTTAATATAAAAAGTGTCCTAAAATTTAGGACACTTTTTATATTTTTGTCCTAAAATTTAGGACACTTTTATTATCTTTGCAAAAAATTATAATTGGATGGATAAAAAATACATCAAAAGCCAAATTGCAATGCGTCAGGCGGAATTTCCCACCGACCTTATCCCACGTGAAACCCCGTTGCCAATTGGTTTGGGAAAAATCATCACCATACCGGGAGTAAGAAGATGCGGGAAATCATCTAAAATGGAGATTGTGGCAAACACCCTTCTAAATCAGGGGATAGACAGAAGGAAATTGCTGTGGGTAGGATTTGACGACGAACGCCTTGTGAAGAGCAGTTCGGAAGAACTCCATACTATCATAGAGGCGTATCAGGAAATGTACCCGGAAATAGAGATGCGGGAAGTGATTATGTTTTTTGATGAAATTCAGTTGATAGAGGGTTGGGAATATTTCATAATGCGACTATATAAACACTATTCCAGGAATATTTATATTAGCGGGAGCAACGCAAGCATGCTTAGCACTGAACTTAAATCTGCATTAAGGGGATGGCCACTTGAAGAACGTACGATGCCCTTGTCTTTTTCAGAATATTGCCGATTTATGGAAATCGACACCAAAAGTTGGCTTGAAAAAGACTTGGTCAGGGTGCGGAATGCTTTCTATCATTATAACGACTACGGTGGTTTTCCTGAAGTCGCCTTGATTGAAAATCCTCTATTAGTAAACAAGATACTGCAAGGATACTTTGACACGATGCTTTTAAAGGATTTAGCAGAACATTACTCTATATCCAATCTGGAAGTGTTAAGATACTTTATTAAAAGGATTATGGCAAATCTTACAAAACCTACCTCAATACGTTCAATTCATAACGATATAAAGTCACGCAATCTTAAAGTGAGTAAAGACAATCTTTATGAATGGGCGGCGCATGCCTGTGATATATTCCTTTTTGTCGGAATTTCCAATTATAGCAGATCTCTTCAGAAGACTGAATCTTCCCTTCCCAAATACTATTGCATAGACAATGGTTTGCTTAGCGCTGTTCTCCTTCCTCAAAGTGATGACTATGGAAAAAAATTAGAAAATACAATTTTTCTGCAACTATACCGTAATACCGGACCTCTCACAAAGATATTCTATTATCAGGGAAAGGGCGAATGTGATTTTGTTGTGCAGCAGTCAACTAAAATCAGTCAACTCATCCAAGTGACTTGGAGCATAGCCGATGAAAACACCCGAAAACGAGAAATTGCAGGATTAATTGAGGCATCCCAAAAGACGGGATGCAACGATTTATTGATAATAACATCGGAAGAAGAGGAAACAATTGTCCTTCCAGATGCCGGCATTATCAAAGTGATGCCGGCATGGAAATGGTTGCTGCACGAGTCTGAAGGAAAGTGAAATTATTAAACCATTAGGTTAAAAACGAGCCTATAATTTCGTAATTTAAGACAAATTGCCTACCTTTGCGGTGTATTTCTTCAATCGGACGGTCATCACAGCCGGCAATGAGGTGGAAATACGCCTCTTTTTTGATACTAATCAACTATATCATAGAATGAAAAAGGAAATTCTGAACCGCGCAGCCGACAATATTCGTATTCTCTCTGCCGCGATGGTTGAAAGGGCAAAATCAGGTCATCCCGGCGGTGCTATGGGTGGTGCTGACTTTTTAAATGTCCTTTTCAGCGAATACCTGATTTTCGATCCCTCCGATCCCACATGGAATGCAAGAGACCGTTTCTATCTCGATCCGGGCCACATGGCGCCTATGCTTTACGCCAATCTCGCATTCTTCGGCAAGTATTCTATCGACGAACTCATGAATCTTCGTCAATGGGGTTCCCCTACTACGGGACATCCTGAATTTGACATTGCCCGCGGAATTGAGAACACATCCGGTCCTCTGGGACAAGGGCACACATTTGCCGTCGGAGCTGCAATCGCTGCCAAATTCCTTCACACACGCACAGGAAATCCCGGTTTCGGAAAAGAGACCATATATGCATATATTTCAGACGGCGGAGTGCAAGAGGAAATTTCACAAGGAGCGGGTCGTATCGCAGGACACCTCGGACTCGATAACCTCATCATGTTCTATGATGCCAACGACATTCAGCTTTCTACCGAGACCTCCGAAGTAACATCCGAAGACACGGCTATGAAATATCGCGCCTGGGGCTGGAGAGTGATCGAAATCAACGGCAACGACGTTGATGAGATACGCGAAGCCCTTGATGCGGCAAAACTTGAAAATGAAAAACCGACTCTCATAATCGGCAAATGCATAATGGGCAAAGGGGCACGCAAGGCGGACAATACATCTTACGAACGCTCCTGCAAGACCCACGGCGCTCCTCTCGGCGAGGAAGCCACAAGAAACACTATCATCAATCTCGGGGGAGATCCTGAGAATCCATTCCTGATCTTCGATGAGACTAAGGAACTTTATGCCAACCGCACTAAGGAACTGGAAGAATTGGTTGCAGTGCGTCGTGAAGAGGAGAAGAAATGGGCTGACGAAAATCCGGATATGGCTGCTGACGTGGCTGAATGGTTTGAAAACAAAGCTCCTAAAATCGACTGGAGCATGGTTGAGCAGAAACCAAATCAAGCCACACGCGTAGCTTCAGGAAATGTGCTTGCCGAGCTTGCGAAACAGGTGCCCAACATGATTGTGTCATCAGCAGACCTTTGCGATTCCGACAAGACAGGAGCCTTCCTCAAGCAATCCTCAGTATTCAAAAATGGAGATTTCTCCGGAGCATTCCTTCAGGCAGGAGTTGCAGAGCTGACCATGGCCTGCTGCTGCATAGGCATGGCGCTTCACGGCGGAGTGATCACGGCATGCGCAACTTTCTTCGTATTCTCCGACTATATGAAGCCTGCCATACGTATGGCTGCTCTCATGGAACTTCCCGTCAAGTTTATCTGGACTCACGATGCTTTCCGTGTCGGCGAAGACGGTCCGACCCACGAGCCGGTTGAACAAGAGGCTCAGATCCGCCTGATGGAGAAACTCAAGAATCATCATGGCAGAAATTCTGTGCTTGTAATCCGCCCTGCTGATGTGGAGGAAACCACTATCGCATGGAAAATCGCCATGGAGAACATCTATACTCCTACCGCTCTCATCCTCTCCCGCCAGAATGTGAACAATCTTCCGGAAGGAACGCCTTACGAACTTACGGAGAAAGGTGGATATACTGTGGCGGAAAGCGATGAAGATCCGGACATTATCCTTGTGGCAAACGGTTCGGAGGTTTCTACACTTGTCGACGGTGCCAAACTGCTCCGTGCCGAGGGTCTGAAAGTAAGAGTTGTGTCGATACCTTCCGAAGGTCTGTTCCGCGCTCAGCCTATCAGCTATCAGCACGCTGTCCTTCCGGCAGGCATCAAGAAATTCGGACTTACAGCCGGCTTGCCACACAACCTTATCGGTCTTGTCGGCACACATGGCAAAATCTGGGGTCTTGAAAGTTTCGGTTTCTCGGCTCCTTACAAAGTGCTTGACGAAAAATTAGGTTTCTGCGCTGAAAACGTCTACAATCAGGTGAAGAGCATGTTCTAATTCCTTATATGCTTCAAAAAGGGGAGGCCGAAGTTCGGCTTCCCCTTTTTTGTCAAAAAAATATTGCTGGTTTATTGAAAAAATATTAATTTCGCCAAATAAACCCTTATATTTTTTTATCATGAAACAATTATTAATCTCAGCCCTCCTTCTTTCTATGGCGTCAGCCGGATTCGCAGTGAATCCCAAGGGGGGAATCGATGATGCCATGCTCGGGCGTCTGCGCTCTTCCTATAAGAACGACGCTAACGATAAGGCAATTTCCAATGCTTTGAAATCAAATGACATCAATGCCCTCGCAGCTAATGTAGAGGCCCAAAACGGTCTTGACGAGAATTTCACCTACCGCGTAAAAAGCAAAGGAATCACCAATCAGAAATCTTCAGGCAGATGCTGGCTTTTCACCGGTCTCAACGTGCTCCGTTCCCAGATTATGGATCAGCATGATATGCCTCAGATTGAATTTTCACAAAGCTATAACTTCTTCTTCGATCAGCTGGAAAAATCCAACCTCTTCCTGCAGGCTATGATCGATACAGCTAAACTTCCGGAGGATAATGAGACCGTGCAGTGGCTTTTCGCCCATCCGATTCAGGATGGAGGACAATTCACCGGAATAGCCGACAACCTGTCGAAATATGGTATTGTGCCGAAGAGCGTGATGGGGGAAACTTTTTCAAGCTCAGCCACTACGAATCTTCGCAAAATCCTTTCCCGCCGTCTTCGTGAGGATGGTCTCCGTCTTCGTGAAATGGCTGCCAAGGGAGCGAAGGAATCTGCTCTTATGGCAGAAAAAGAGAAAATGCTTCAAGGCGTCTACCGTATTCTCACCCTCACTCTGGGCGTGCCTCCAACTGAATTTACATGGACTCAGAAAGACAGCAAAGGGAATATTGTCAGCACCAAGACCTACACTCCTCAGCAGTTCTACAAAGAGTTTGCCGGAAATGATCTCAAGAATGACTATGTGATGTTCATGAACGACCCTTCACGTGAATATTACAAAGTCTATGAAATCGACTATGACCGCCACAATTATGACGGTTCCAACTGGAAATACATCAACCTTCCTATGGAAGAGATCAAGAAGATGGCTATCGAAAGCCTCAAGAACGGCCAGATGATGTATTCATCCTGGGATTCAGGGAAATTCCTGAACCGTCAGAATGGCACAGCCTCTCTTGACAACTATGACTATGACTCTCTGTTCGGCACAACTTTCGGCATGAACAAGGCAGAGCGTATCCGCACAAAAGACAGTGCTTCCACTCATGCAATGACTCTCTGCGCCGTTGATCTTGACGCCAACGGTCAGCCCGTGAAATGGATGGTCGAGAATAGCTGGGGGCCTGTAGGCGATTACAACGGACATGTTGTCATGACCGATGATTGGATGAATGAATATCTTTTCCGTCTGGTTGTAAACAAGAAATTCGTACCCGCCGACATTCTTAAACTTCAGAATCAGAAGCCTATCCTGCTTCCGGCATGGGATCCTCTATTCTGATTCTTATTTATTTGACAAATATTAGAGCAAAAGGATGTATCAAAATTCAGATACATCCTTTTTTCGTAATGCCTGGGAGGGGATTGCTCCGCAATCCCACTATGCGATAAGAAGGAAACTTCTTTTACTCAACATATTTGATAACGAAGCGGGATTGCGGAGCAATCCCCTCCCAAGCATTACGAAACATCAAGTTTTTTTTGATACACCCTCATTTTCCGTAATTATTCCTGATATTCTTAACGCATATTGGTTATTTTTTACTAACTTTGCCACAAACATCGCAAGAGGGGTGCCCCTGCCACAAAGACTGTGATACGGGCTGAGATTATACCCTGTGAACTTGATGCGGTTCGTACCGCCGAAAGGACTTGTTCATAGCCTTGAATTATGCAGGCTCCCTTTTTGGGATGGTTATTTATTACTCATAATCCAGGCATTCATGAAAATTTTTATTAACCGTAAGGAAACCGACACTGCAGGGATGAATGTTCTTGCAGATATTTTGTCGCATCATAATCTAAAGATTAACGAGATAGCCGTTGCTGTCAATAATAAAGTTGTCCCCCGCCCCCGCTGGACCGACACCTTGCTTAATGAAGGGGATAAGCTTACAATCATCACGGCGGTCTGCGGAGGATGAATTTCTCAGTCATTGCAATTACGCTTCCTCAACCGATCGCGAACGAGAGCGGGATTATTTCAGAATTACTTGCATCCGGATGCATCGACCGCGTGCATCTGCGAAAACCTGAAAGCACACCGGAAAATATGCAAAAGCTGATTGAGGATATTCCTTCCGACATGCATAGCCTGCTGAGTCTTCACGATTTCCATTACCTTGCCCCGATTTATGGATGCGGCGTACATCTCAATTCCCGTAATCCTCAGCCACCGGAGAATTACTGCGGCATTATGAGCTGTTCTTGTCATTCTGTCAGAGAATTGGAGCTTCAAAAGGAAGTAAGCTACAAATTCCTTAGCCCCATATATCCCAGCATCTCCAAACCGGGCTACCATCCGGAGTCTCCTATTGCTTCCTTGAAAAGGCAAATTGCTGACAACACCATCGCTTTGGGGGGAGTTACTCCGGATAAATTCAGAGAGCTATCGGAATTAGGATTCTCAGGAGGAGCTATGTTGGGATATATCTGGAAAGCAATTTCAGAAAACAGATTATATCAATTGATTAAAGAGATAAAATGCTACAATTCATAACCCATACCTCCGACTCGGAAGATTACGTCGGTGGAGCCCATGCTGCTCTTCAAGGGGGATGCCGATGGATTCAGCTGCGCATGAAAGATGCCGATGATGCTGAATTTATTTCCGCAGGAGAAAGATTGGCAGCTCTTTGCTCGTCAGCTAATGCTACCTTTATCCTTGATGATCGCGTGCATCTTGTCAAACATCTGAAAGCCGATGGCGTCCACCTTGGCAAAAATGATATGCCTATTCCGGAGGCAAGAAAGATATTAGGCGACGGCTACATTATAGGCGCTACGGCAAACACCATTGAGGACGCACTTGATGCAGTAGAGAAGGGAGCTGACTATATAGGGATGGGACCCTTCCGATTCACCTCCACTAAGAGAAAACTGAGTCCGATGCTCGGCATAGAGGGATTGAAGAATATAATGAAGGAATTACGGCGGTTTTCTGATATTCCGGTAGTTGCAATAGGCGGCATCGAAGAGGAGGACATTCCCCTCGTAATGTCGTCAGGAGTAAGCGGAATCGCCCTATCGGGAGCGATCCTGAGATCACCCGATCCGGTTGCTGCCACCGCCTCTATATTGAAAACTCTTAATAATGAAAATAAATAACTGACTCTTATGGATAAATTGATAATCGGAGAAAAGGAATTTGCTTCCCGTCTATTTGTGGGAACAGGTAAATTCCGCTCAAATGAGGAGATGGCGCGTGCCATTGAATCATCCGGCACGGAAATGGTAACGGTAGCTATGAAGCGTATTGACATGACTAATCCTGCCGATTCTATGCTTTCATATATAAAGCAGCCTTGCATCCAGCTCCTTCCTAATACTTCAGGAGTGCGCGATGCTGAGGAAGCAGTTTTAGCAGCTCAGCTTGCACGAGAGGCTTTCTCCACCAATTTCATAAAACTTGAAATTCATCCTGACCCCAAATATCTACTTCCGGATCCTGTGGAAACCCTGAAAGCTACTGAAGAGTTGGCAAAGATGGGTTTCATAGTGCTCCCTTACATTCAGGCGGATCCGGTGCTGTGCAAACGTCTCGAGGAGGTAGGGGCAGCCGCTGTCATGCCTTTAGCCGCACCTATAGGCACGAATAAAGGACTCGTAACCCGCGACCTCATTGAGATTATAATTGAGCAGAGCAATATTCCTGTCGTTGTCGATGCCGGACTGGGAGCACCATCCCATGCGGCGGAGGCTATGGAGATGGGGGCGGATGCCGTACTCGTCAACACCGCCATTGCCGTGGCTGCCGATCCTGTAATGATGGCGAAAGCCTTTAAGAAAGGTGTAGAGGCCGGCAGAGAGGCTTTTCTTGGTGGTCTGGGGGTTAGAAGGAATTATGCGGAGGCAAGCAGTCCGTTGACATCTTTTCTTGATTGACCATAAACCATGTTTTCAGAGGAACTTAAAAAATATGATTGGGAGGAGATCACCCGAAAAATAAACGGAAAGACCTCCGCCGACGTAGAATGTGCGCTGGGTAAAGAACTGCTGTCGATTGATGATTTCATGGCTTTGGTATCGCCGGCAGCTGCCCCGTATCTTGAAAAAATGGCTCAACTGAGCAGATATTATACACAGATGAGATTCGGGAAAACAATATCAATGTATATCCCCCTGTATCTCACAAACTCATGCACAAATTCCTGCGTGTATTGCGGATTTAACCGGCATAATAAAATTCCACGCGTAATACTGACACCGGAACAGATTGAAGCGGAATGCAGAGCGATACGCCGTCTCGCGCCATTTGAAAATCTTCTTCTTGTTACGGGGGGAAATCCTCGGGCAGCCGGCACGGATTATCTGGAGAGGGCGCTGCAGATTTGCCGCCCCTATTTCAATAATCTTACAATAGAAGTGATGCCTCTGCCGGAAGAGGATTACGGAAGGCTTACAAAATCGGGACTAAACGGCGTGGTGTGTTTCCAAGAGACCTATCATAGAGAAAAATATAAGGATTATCACCCTGCCGGGATGAAGTCAGATTTTGAATGGCGCGTCAACGGTTTTGACAGGATGGGGAAAGCCGGAGTCCATAAGATAGGCATGGGGGTTCTGATAGGCCTTGAAGACTGGCGCACGGATGTAACCATGATGGCAATCCATCTCACTTATCTGCGGAAACATTATTGGAGAACACGTTATAGCGTTAATTTTCCACGTATGCGCCCTTCGGAGAGCGGATTTCAACCGAATGTGGTGATGACTGACCGTGAACTTGCGCAGCTTACATTCGCTTTCCGCCTCTTCGACCATGATGTGGATATCTCCGTGTCTACCCGTGAGACACCTGTTTTCCGTAATAACATTCTCTCTCTCGGCGCAACATCGATGAGTGCAGGTTCGAAAACGGAACCGGGTGGATATGAAACTTATCCGCAGGCACTGGAGCAATTTGCAGTAAGCGATGAGAGGACTCCTGCCCAAGTGGAAAGAGATATTCGTGCTTCCGGCTATGAAGTTGTGTGGAAAGACTGGGATAAAATATTCGACTAAGTAAACAAACTGATAATATTATGAAGAAATGGAGTGAAGAAGCATGGGAAAGCAGCGAGGATATCTATCTGGCTATTCTCTCTCATCCTTTCATTAAAGAACTCACTGACGGCTCACTGCCTCGGGAGTGTTTTGACTACTATCTCAGGCAGGATAGTCTTTACCTGCGTCAATATTTCCGTGTGCTTGCCCACATAGCATCCCGGCTTACCAATATCGATTTTGCAGATACCTTTATCCATTTTGCCGCCGACGGTGTAGCTGTGGAGAAAGCTCTCCACCAATCTTTTCTTAAAGATAACCCTCTTTCGGAAGAGGATATGTCGCCCGGCTGCACCCTCTATACCTCTGTGCTTCTCAGTCAGGTCCTCCGACCGGTGGAAGTTGAGGCAGCGGCGATCCTCCCCTGTTTCTGGATATATCAGAAAGTTGGCGATCATATTCTTGCCTCCTGCCGGAATATTGAAGACAATCCCTACAAGGAATGGATCAGGACTTATGCCGACCCTGCTTTCGCAGAGTCAACAAGAAGAGCCATAGGGATATGTGATGCGCTGGCCGAGAAAGCCGCTCCGGAGATTCGTATGGAAATGACCGGTATTTACCGTCAGTGTGCAAGAATGGAATGGATATTCTGGGACAGCGCATGGAATCTTGAAAAATGGAAAATATGAATTATGGAAAAGAAAACATATAACCGGGTTTTAAGTATTGCGGGTAGTGATCCAAGCGGCGGAGCCGGAATACAGGCGGATATAAAGACCATCTCCGCATGCGGATGCTTTGCCACAACTGCCATCGTTGCGATAGTGGATGAGAACACCTTAGGAGTTTATGGCATCCATCCCGTGCCTATGGAGTTTGTAAAGGGACAGATACGTTCGGTTCTTGATGATATAGGCACGGATTCGATAAAAATAGGCATGCTTCATTCCGCAGAACTTATCCGTGCTGTTCGTTCGACTCTTGACCTCTACCCCGAGATAACCGATATTGTGCTCGATCCTGTGATGGTTGCCACTTCAGGAGATCCCCTTCTCGAACCGGATGCGGTGGAAAGCCTGAAAAATGTGCTCATTCCACGCGCCCGGGTGATAACCCCTAACATTCCGGAAGCCGAAATTCTCCTGGGCGAGAAAATTGAAAGTCAGGAGAACCTTCCCGAAATGGCACGCAAACTTTCCGAGAAATGCAGTGGAGTATCGGTGTTCCTGAAAGCCGGCCATCTTTCCGACAAGAAGCTTATTGATGTTTTCTACAATGCGGAAACTGACAAGGTTATGTTGTTGGAATCTCCACGAATCTATACTGTCAATACTCACGGCACCGGGTGTACACTCTCCTCAGCATTCGCCTCCTTCCTTGCCAAAGGACTGTCGCTGGATGAAGCAGCCATAGCTACGAAACGCTACATCTCCTCAGCCATCGAATCCGGAGCCGGCTATAAAATCGGGAAAGGACATGGACCTGTGGATCATTTCTTCAATTTCACAAAAAAATAGAAGTTCCATGCAGTATTTTAAATTATCCGGAGTCATCATAATAAAAGAAGCGACTCAGAATTTAGATACAGAATTATGATGCACTTCTTTTGAAAAGTCAGTTAAATTCTCTACATTTGCAATTCATTCAAACTCATAGATTATGAAATTCAGATTTTCCACATTTCTTACCACGGTTTTTTCCTCTTTTCTCGCCTTTCTCGGATTCAGCAGTTGCGATAACGATAATGGATCTGAGACTTCGATGATGTATGGAAGTCCCTACGGTGAGTTTAAATTCAGCGGTCTTGTAACTGATGAGGAGGGGAACCCTATCAAAGATGCCCGTGTTATTGTACGCACGCATAACGACTATGAGGGCAATTTCTTTATGTTGGATTCAGACACAGTTGCAACGAATGCTTCGGGGGAATATAAAGGGGAAAGAGATACCTGGGCCCACGAGGCGAGAATTGTCTGCCAGGATCCTAAAGGGGATTTCCTTCCGGATTCCACTGTGGTTGCACTCGACTATAAGAAAGACCGTAATGAAGCATGGTATATGGGCACTGCCAATGTAACCACCAACTTCACTTTGAAAAAAGATCCCAAGGGGGAGGATAAATGAAAAATAACCGTCATCTCACTCTCCGACGCCGTCTCGCCCTTGAATCTTTCAGGCTGAAATGGAAAATAGCCGTGGAGAAACATGAGTTGCGCACTCTTTTCTGGGAATCCACACAACGCTGCAACGTGCATTGCCTTCACTGCGGAAGCGACTGCAAAGCATCGACAGATATACCTGACATGCCTGCGGAAGACTTCCTGAAAGTGGTTGACACAATTACTCCCCATGTTGATCCGCATAAAGTATTGATCATCATATCAGGGGGAGAACCATTAGTGAGGGGGGATCTTGAAAAGGTAGGTCGGGAACTTTATCGCAGGGAATATCCCTGGGGCATCGTTACCAACGGCTTCGCGCTTACAGACAGCCGTCTTCAGTCATTGCGTCGTGCAGGATTGAGAAGCATCGCCGTGAGCATAGACGGACTTGCCGACACACATAATTGGCTTAGAGGTCAGTCACTCAGCTTTGAGAAAGCCATGCATGCGATAGAACATATATCACTCTGTCCTGAGTTGGTATGGGACACAATAACCTGCGTTAACAAACGCAACCTGACTCAACTTCCTCAGCTTAAAGAGGAACTTATTAAAAGAGGGGTTAAAAAATGGCGTCTCTTTACAATTTTTCCTATGGGGCGAGCCGCCGGACAGCCTGATTTGCAACTCAGCCACGAAGAATACCTCCATCTTATGGAATTTATAAAAGATGTAAGATCTGAAGGAAGGATAAAAGCATCCTATTGTTGTGAAGGTTTCTTAGGGAACTATGAAGGCGAGGTGCGCGACTATTTCTATCACTGCACTGCCGGAGTGTCGACAGCATCAATTTTAATCGACGGATCCATATCGGCATGTGGAAGCATTCGCTCCGATTTTCATCAGGGGAACATCTACGAAGATGATTTCATGACGGTCTGGAACAATGGCTTCAAACAATATCGTGACAGAACGTGGATGAAAAAAGATGAATGCGCCGATTGCAAGATGTGGCGCTATTGCGAAGGAAACGGCATGCACCTGCGCGACAACAACGGTTCTCTCCTCCGCTGCAACTACCATGAACTGACCCGCAAATAACCCTGGGAAATAGTCGTCGGAATTTTTGATGCTACCAGCGAATAATCTGCCTTCAATCCTGAGAATGACAGGGAAAGAGGCAATAGAATTGACTCGGCAACGAGTTAATTCTCCTATGTGCTGAGGATATCGAATTGGAGATTGAGAAGATCAAACAGGAGAAGACTATCTGATAACAACGGAGTCAAGCCTAATAATGATTTCAGAGCTTCCGCCACCTCGATGCTCGCTGCTACCGTGGCAGCAGGTCCGATAACGCCGGTCAAAGAGCAAGGCAAAATCCCCGAACCGGAAGCTACCGGAAATACGTCGGCATATCTCCGGCCCCCGCGCAGACAGGTCATAACCTGACCTGTAAAACCGGAGACACCCGCCAAAACACACCTGACACCCACCTCATTGCATACGCTGTCAATAAGCATCATGGAGGAGGCATTGTCGGTGGCTTCCACCACAAAATCACACCCTGCAATTAGTTGCCTGACGTTATCTTTATTCAACATTTCTCCGATCACCTCTACCCTTACCTCCGGATTAAGCTCTCTGATTCTTTCTGCCAGTGTTGACGCTTTCGGTCTCCCCGTCTCATCTGTCTTAAAAAAGAGCTGCCGCTGAAGATTCGAGAGATCTATGGTGTCAAAATCCACAAGACGGAGATACCCCACTCCCGAGGCTGCAAGCTGCATGGCAGCCATTGAGCCCAAAGCGCCACATCCGGCTACGAGCACAGTGGATTTATTGAGTAATTCCACCCCCTCTTTTCCTATCTCTTCAATGGAGATGAGTCGGGAGTATCTGATACGGTTATCTTCAGTCATAAAACAGATAGACTATTTCCCGGGTCAATCAGTGTGAACGCCCTATACTGCCAAACATTTCATAATCCGCTTCAATGCCGCTCCCAATCGTGGTCAGCATATCCCCTACGAGCGAACCGTTCATACCTCCGTTGAGAATCCGCTCGGTTGTGGCCCGAGACAATCGTGCTCGGCCGCCGGCAAAGCGCAACGTTACTTTAGGTGCGACAAGACGCATAAGAGCCACTGAACGGATTATCTCCTCCTCTTCAATAAGAGGTGTATTCTCGAGCGCCGTACCTTTGATAGGGCTCAGTATATTGACCGGTATAGAACATGCCCCTGCTTCACGAGCTTGCTCGGCAAGTTCGAGCCTCTGACGCATGGTCTCTCCCATGCCGATAATGCCGCCACAACAAACCTCCATCCCTACAGCGCGGGCATCCGCTATTGTGCGGAGTTTATCCTCTTGGGTGTGAGTTGAACACAATTCCGGAAAATAGCTTGCAGAAGTCTCGAGATTACAATGATAGCGACGCACACCGGCATCATAAAGCTGCTGCAACTGATCGCGACTAAGCAAACCCATTGATGCACACAAATACAGTCCGGTAGAGCTACCGACCTTCCGGTAGATCGAGCAGAAACGCTCCATATCTGAGGGAGCAACCTTCCTCCCGCTGGTTACAAGAGAAAAACGGTGCACACCCTTGGAATCATTGTCGCGAGCCATGGAAAGTGCCTCCTCCAAAGGGACAAAGTCATATTCCTTTATTCCGGAAGAATGATGAGCCGACTGTGCACACCACTTGCAATCCTCCGAGCATCGTCCGGAACGTGCATTGATGATGGAACAAGTGTCGATACGGTCGCCACACCATTTACGGCGTACCCGATCAGCAGCTTCGCAAAGAGTATCGGTATCACAAACTTCGGCAAGCAACATAGCATCATCCACCGAAGTCGGCTCCCCCTCCAAAGCGCAGGCCACAACCCGCGAAAGCAACTCATTTACATCTTTTTCCATTTTAATCCATTAAATATTTTATTCCCTTAAAGAAGGGATTATTAGTAAGTCATTGTTCCAATCCAATATCATTACCTATCCGCAGTTATTGTCTGACAAAAATCCCAAACGACTTTCCGCATCACAAAAGTAACTTTTTATCCATTCCCAAACAAATAATTATCTAAAATTTATTGTATATTTCATAGAAAGAGGCTGCGCCGTAAACCTCATTACGACACAGCCTCTTTTATTGAAGATTTATGTGCTAATGCTCTTTTATCGGAAGCGTCAGGGTTGATTACTTCTTCAGGGCTATGCGTTTGTATTCGACGGGGGTTACCTTCAGGAACTGGGGCAGGTATTCCTCCCAGTTGTCGAGCATGCGCTTGGCGAGTTTGCTGCGGGTGTGGCGATAGTGCTCTTCGATGAGACCTTTGAGTTCCGCTATCTCGTCATCCTCCTTAAGAAGGGTCAGCTCAACCATATCCATGTTGATGTAGTAGTCAACGTTGCCCGTGCGGTTCCAGATATAGGCAATACCTCCGCTCATGCCGGCTGCGAAGTTGCGTCCTATCTTGCCGAGCACCACCACACGTCCGCCGGTCATATATTCACAGGCATGATCGCCTACACCTTCCACAACAACATTGACGCCGCTGTTTCTGACTGCAAAACGTTCGCCTACACGTCCGTTGACAAACATCTCTCCTGCTGTTGCTCCATAAAGGAGTGTGTTGCCGGCGATGGTGTTGCTCTCGGCATCAAATGTGGCGTCTCTCGGGGGCACCACTATTATACGGCCTCCGGAAAGTCCCTTGCCGACATAATCATTCGCATCCCCCTCAAGACGCAATGTCACTCCTTTGCATAGGAAGGCACCGAAACTCTGACCTGCACTTCCGGAGAAGGTAAGATTTATACTGTTATCGGGCAGACCATTTCCTCCGAACCGTTTCGTAATGTAGCCCGAAAGCATAGAGCCTACCGACCGGTCGGTGTTCACGATCGGCATCCCCAATGAGATGCCCTGCTGCGAATCGATGGCATTGCTGATGAGCTGAAGCAGAGCGGCATCCTTTACATGGTCGAGTTTATGGTCCTGTTCAGATTCAAAATGGATCGCTGTCTCAGGATGTTCCGCTGCCATATAGAAGAGGCGTGAGAAGTCCACCTTATCAGCTTTAGTGCCGGGAACAGTCTCCACTTTACGTAAAAGATCGGCGCGTCCCACTATCTCGTCAAGACTCCTGTAACCCATAGCGGCAAGACGCTCACGGATGTCGCGAGCCATGAAGCGGAAGTAATTCACGAGATATTCGTAACGCCCTACAAATTTCTTGCGGAGTTCGGGATTCTGAGTGGCTACACCTTTAGGACAGGTGTTGGTGTGGCACTTGCGGATCATGCAGCAGCCGAGCACAACGAGAGCGGCTGTGCCGAAACCGTATTCCTCAGCGCCAAGCATAGCGCTGACCATAACGTCGTGGGGGCTCTTCAACTGACCGTCGACCTGAAGGCGCACCTTGCCGCGGAGATTGTTCATCACCAACGTCTGCTGAATCTCGGCAAGACCGATCTCGGCAGGCACACCGGCATGCTTCATTGAGCTGGCGGGACTTGCTCCCGTGCCGCCATCGCAGCCGCTTATCAATATCTTATCTGCCTTCGCTTTCGCAACTCCGGCTGCTATCGTGCCGACGCCGCTTTCCGAAACAAGCTTGACGCTGATCTGTGCCTCGGGATTTATATTCTTAAGATCGAAGATAAGCTGCGCAAGGTCTTCGATGGAATAGATGTCGTGATGCGGCGGAGGTGAGATAAGCGTGATGCCGGGAAGAGAACGACGCGTCTTCGCGATAACCTCGTCTACCTTGAATCCGGGGAGCTGTCCCCCCTCGCCCGGCTTCGCGCCCTGGGCTACCTTGATCTGGATCTCGTCGGCATTGACAAGATATTCAGCGTCAACACCGAATCTGCCGGAGGCAACCTGCTTCACGCTGCTGCGTGCCCACGTGCCATCCTCACGCACCTTATTGCGTTCGGGGTCCTCGCCACCCTCTCCGGTGTTGCTCATGCCCCCTATCTTGTTCATGGCTATGGCGAGCGCTTCGTGTGCCTCCTTGCTGATCGCGCCAAACGACATCGCCTCAGTGCAGAATCTGCGCATAAGGCTCTCCTCGCTCTCCACCTCCTCTACAGGTATTGGTTCGCGATCGCTCTCTACAGTGATAAGGTCGCGCAGGAAGATTGGCTCCGGTTTATTCTCGACAAGATTGACATATTCCTTGAATTTGTCGTAATCGTTTTCCCACGTAGCTTTCTGAAGAGCCTTGACAACGGGGGGATTCCACGCATGGAGCTCGCCGGCTTTGCGGAAATTATAGTTGCCGAAATCCTGAAGCTTCGCATCCTCCTCTCCGAAGGCAAGATGATGGTTATGGAGAACATCCTGAGCCACCTCATCAATTCCTATACCCTCAATGGGTGATGGCGCACCACCCATGTATCGGCTCAACAAGCGTGAGCTTACGCCCAATGCCTCGAAAAGGGCACAACCGCGATAGCTGCGGATTGTAGAGATGCCCATCTTCGACATTATCTTCAGTATTCCTTTATTGACTGCCTTTATATAATGCTTTTCGGCTCCCTCATAGTCAAGCTGGAGCTCCTTCTTATCAACGAGATCCTTGAGAATCGCGAAAGCCATGTAGGGATTCACGGCACTCGCGCCGTAACCCATAAGCAACGCAACGTGCATCACCTCACAAACCTCTCCTGTCTCAACGATGATGGCGATCTGCGAGCGTTTACGTCTTGCCACAAGATGATGATGAACGGCTGAAAGAGCAAGCAAGGAGGGAATGGCAGCATACTTGGCATTCACATTCCTGTCGGACAATACCATGTAGTTGTACCCCTTGTCGACGGCATCATCCGCCTCTACGCAAAGGCGCTCGATAGCCTCCTCCATTGCCTTGACTCCCCCCTCTGCCTCAAAGAGCATGGAGACGGTGAGAGTGTTGAAACCCTTGTATTGCAGATGGCGCAACTTGTCGAGTTCGCTGTCGCTCACGATGGGGGAAGGCATCATCACTACGTTGCAAAGCTCAGCCGACGGCTGAAGTATATTCTTGCGCACAGCCCCTACGTAACTTGTCAGCGACATCACCAACTCCTCGCGAATAGGGTCGATGGGGGGATTCGTCACCTGGGCAAACTGCTGACGGAAATAATTGAAAAATCTTTGCGGCATCTTGGAAAGAATTGCCGGAGGAGCGTCGTTGCCCATCGAGATGGTGGGTTCCTGCGAATTAAGAGCCATAGGCTTGATGATCTTCTCGATATCCTCCACGTCATAGCCAAACGCCACCATCTGGCGCTCACGATCCTCCACTTCGTGGCTAACCTTGCGGCCGCTCTTTATATCGCTCAACACGATTCGGTTCTGATCAATCCAATCCTTATAGGGATGTTCGTTGGCAAGTTCATTCTTAATATCGCGGTCTACCAGAATCTTCCCCTCCTCGGTATCGACCATCAGGATCTTGCCAGGCTTCAGACGCGCCTTATGCTCTATGTCGGCAGGATCAAAATCCAGCACTCCGGTTTCAGAGGCGATGATCATCTCTCCGCTCTTGGTTACTACCACACGGGCAGGGCGCAGACCGTTTCTGTCAAGCATGCCTCCGGCGTATCTTCCGTCGGAGAAGATGATGGCAGCCGGACCGTCCCAGGGAGCCATAAAGATGGAATGATATTCATAGAAGGCAAGCAGACGGCGAGAGAGAGGGTTCTGCTCGTTGCAGCTTTCCGGCACCATCATCGCCAGGGCATGGGGAAGGCTCATTCCGGAGCGCACGAAAAATTCAAGCGCATTGTCAAACGAGGCACTGTCGCTCATGCCGGGCTGAATCACCTGCCCGATCTTCTCCATCTTTCCGAGGTTTTCCGGCTCTACGATCGCCTCTCTTGTCGACATCCAGAAGCGGTTGCCGCGTATGGTGTTGATCTCACCGTTGTGTCCTATAAGGCGGAAAGGCTGGGCAAGACGCCATGTCGGGAAGGTATTGGTGGAGAAACGGGAGTGAACCAACGCTATCGCGCTCGTGAAATAAGGACTCTGAAGATCCTTGAAATATCCTCTGAGCTGCAGCGACGAGAGCATACCCTTATAGATCAAGGTGCGGGTGGAGAGACTGACGATATAGCATGATTCCTTATCTACTATATCCTCGCTTTCAAGCACCGCCTGCTCTATTCTCTTACGTATTATATATAGAAGTCCTTCGAGACGCTCACGGTTGTCGCAGCCTACGATAAAGAGCTGGCGAATCACCGGCTCCGTCATCAACGCATCATGGCCCAAGACGGAAGAATCAACCGGCACGTCTCGAGTGTGCATCAGGAATAGTCCCTGAGCCTTTATCTCCCGGTCTATAATTTCTTCAAAGCGTTTTCTGTCTTCCTCATTTTTAGGGAGGAAAACCATACCGACGCCATATCTCCCTTTCTCCGGCACCGGTATTCCATTCAACAATATATACTCATGGGGAATCTGAACCATAATTCCGGCTCCGTCGCCGGTCTTGTTGTCGGCACCCTCAGCTCCACGGTGAGCCATGTGCTCCAACACTTTAAGTCCTTGATCTACTATTGAATGATGTTTGCTTCCGTCGATCTTCACTACAAGACCCACTCCGCAGCCGTCATGTTCATAGGAAGGGTTGTAGAGCCCCTCGGCGCTTGTCGGTTGAATTGTTGACGTTGATATCATAGACCTGATTTATTAAATTGTGAAGCGCCCGAATCTTCCGATTGGAGCCTTCTTTTGTCAAATATTTTGCAAAATTACACATTTTTTAAATATTTGCAAACAGATTATCGGTTTACATCTCACTTTTAACATATCCCTCCCCCTTTGAAACCATATTGTATTTTTATTATTCCGCCTTAATCACCCATTATTTTCAGAAAAATTTCCATTATTTAAACTTTCAGCGAACTTTTTATTCTCATTAAGTGTAGTAATAGTACGAATAGATGATCCACCTCGGATAACCAATCTATTCCACATTTATTTCCATTATAGTGCAAAATCAAAACTTAAACAACTTATGAAAAAGACTATTATTTCTGCCGCATTAGTATTAGGAGCTGTCTCCGCGGCATCTGCTCAGCAGGCTATAGCCACTCCTAAATTTGGTGATAATTGGTCGCTCGGCATCAATGGCGGTGTTACAACCCCGATGAATCATGGCGCTTTCTTCGGTGATATGCGTCCGGTAGTAGGTCTTAAACTTGACAAGAAGATAACTCCCGTGTTTAAAGTAGGTGCTGAGGGCAATTTCGCTATCAACACATCAACAGTAAGAGGACCTCACAGCTACACAGCTTTTGATGATTCCTACGTTGGCGCTTACGGTGCTGTCAACCTCTTCAATCTCTTCGGAGGCTATCCAGGCGAGACCCGTCCGTTTGACATTGAGGCACAGGCCGGTGCAGGCTGGGGACACAGATTTGAAACTGCAACTCAAGACATCAACTATTTCGGCACAAAGGTTGGCTTGAATTTCAACTTCAATATTCAGGATAACGTCACTATCTCTGTAAGCCCCTCTATTCTTTGGAATATGACAGGCGAACCGGTTGATCAAAGCACCGCCTCATATAACAAGAACCGTGCGAACTTCAACATCACCGCAGGCGTGGCTTACAACTTCGGTGGCAATGGATTCAAAGTGGTTGAGCCTTACAACCAGGCCCAGATTGACGAACTCAACGGTCAGCTTAACGAACTTCGCGGCGCTCTGAAGGAATCAGGTGCTGAGAACGGTGCTCTCCACAAGAAGATCAAGGGTCTTGAGTCTGAAATCCATAAACTTCAGAATCAGCCTGCCAAGGTGGTTAATACGGTTCAGATCAAGAACAATCTCGAATCTGTAAGATACGTGTTCTTCAAGATCGGTTCTTCTGCAATCGGTGCTGACCAGCAGCCAAACGTAGAAATGATCGCTGCATATCTCAACAATCATCCCAACAGCAAGGTTGTCATCAAGGGTTACGCTTCCAAGGATGGTCCGGAAGAGGTTAATATCCGTCTCGCCAACCAGCGTGCTCAGTCTGTTAAGGACGCTCTTATGAAACGCTACAAAATTCCGGCATCAAGAATCGTAGCTGAGGGTGAAGGCATCGGCAATATGTTTGAGGAGGAATCCTGGAACCGCGTTGCAATCTGCGTGCTTGAAGCTAAATAATGATTATTGAAAAATCCTAAATTCTAATTTAAAGAGGCTGTGGCATAATTAGGTTTATGTCGCAGCCTCTCTATTTTATTTTGCCGGGAGTTGGGACTCTACTGCCCTTCTCCCGGCAAAATCCATCATTTTTACAAGTATTTGCGCCATGCGTATTTTTTGCGGCGCGGAAGATAGGAGTAATTTCTCTCGTTGGCGTATGCCTCTCTCTCAAAGGAAATTGCATGATATGCCTTGAAACTGTCTCCCTTTTGAATCAGTCGCCATAACCATTCCACGACATACCACAGATAAAACAACAGATAGCCCATCTCCTTCATCTGCGCCGTGTGAATCTCCTCGTGATTGAGCATCTCACGGTCAACGGGACCTTTCGCGAAAAGAACTCCGAACAGATTTATGGCATAATATCTCTCTCCAAAAGGGAGGAGATGGTTATAAATTATCTTCATATTACAAATCATCTTATCGACTATCGGCAAAATTAATATTTTATCACCTCTCAACACCCCTTTTTCAAAATATTTTTTTAAATTTGCATCCATGATGCTTTCTCTGATTCTCTCACTCTCCGGCTTCATCTTTGCCGACCGGACAGCCCCTTCAGGTAAGGAATGGGAAAGTCCGGATTCCTTGTCGCTGAATAAAGAATTGCCGGAAGATATTTCCTTGTAAACGGAAAGCCTGTCAAGCTGAAGGGGGTGAACCGCCACGAAACAAATCCTGAGCGCGGACATGCCGTAACTCGCGATGATATGCTCCGCGACATCCTCCTTATGAAAGCCAACAATATAAATCATGTGAGAAACTCCCATTATCCCGATGATCCCTACTGGTATTATCTCGCTGATAAATATGGAATATACCTCATGGATGAGGCAAATCTCGAATCGCATGAATACTATTATGGCGAGGCGTCGCTGTCGCACGTGCCGGAATTTCAGGCAGCCCATGTTGCTCGTAATCTTGAGATGGTGCGCTCCAACATCAATCATCCCTCCGTCATATCCTGGTCGCTTGGAAATGAGGCGGGTCCGGGCATCAACTTCAAGGCAGCCTACGACGCCGTAAAGGAAACGGATCCCTCACGCCCCGTAAATTATGAGAGAAATAATGACTATGCCGATTTCGGATCGTGCCAGTATCCCTCGATACGTTGGGTTCGCAAGGCAGCCTCGGGGGAGGATGAAAAGATAAAATATCCTTTCCACATCAATGAATATGCCCATTCAATGGGGAATGCCGTCGGAAACCTCAAAGATTACTGGGAGGCGATTGAAAGCACCAACCATCTCTTCGGAGGAGCGATATGGGATTGGATCGACCAGTCGATCTATCATCATGACCCGACGACGGGGGAACGTTATCTCGCTTTCGGGGGTGATTTCGGAGACTTCCCCACCGACGGACAGTTTGTGATGAATGGTCTTCTTTTCGGCGACATGACCCCGAAACCGCAACTTTCGGAAGTGAAGGGGGTATATCAAAATGCGTCGTTCTCTCCCGTGGATATTGAGCAGGGGAAGATAAGAATATTCAACAAGAATTATTTCACCAATCTCGCTGACTATCAACTCCGATGGAGCCTCATGCGCGACGGCATTGAGACGGAGAGCGGAATAATGGATTTTGACGGGGCTTCCATAGAGCCACGCACCTCCGCCGAGATTGCCATGGCTTTCAATAAGAAAAATCTGGCTACGGAAGGGGAATATTTCTTGAATCTTGATCTTATTCTCGCCGAGGAGAAACCCTGGGCGCCAAAAGGCTATCCTCAGATGTCGGCTCAGATTCCTCTCGGAACTGCAGGCTGATTTCAGCACTAACAAACCGGAACTGACCCTGCCGCGTATCGGTCTGTCGATGGAGATGCCGGCAGAGTTTGAGGAGGTGGTCTATTATGGGAGAGGTCCGGAGGAAAACTACAACGACCGTAAGACGGCACAGAGAATCGGGCTTTACGCAACAACACCGGAGAAGATGATGACCCGCTACACTCGCCCGCAAAGCAATGGCAACCGTGAGGAGGTTCGCTACGCCTCTCTCTCCGACGGAAAGAGAGGACTATGCTTCATCCCCTCGGAGCCAATGTCGTTTTCAGCCATACCCTATTCGGAAATGGAACTTTTCCTCACCGACCATGACTATAAACTGCCGGCATCAAAACGCACGACAGTGCATCTTGATGTCGGGATAACAGGGCTTGGGGGTGCAAGTTGCGGACAAGGGGGTCCGCTTCCTGAAGACCGAATCCTCGCCTCTCCAACATCTTTCCGATTGAAAATGACAAGAAAATAAATTTCCTTATTCTCTTACACCTTATTTTTCTTATTTTCTCTCCATCTTGTATCTGTCCCCCGTTGTCTTGACAACCATCTCATACCATTCAGGGGAATAGCCGGGTGATTCAGGGCTTAAGGGCTTGCCGTATTTGTTTCTGGCAAACTCCCCGTTCTCATCAATCTTTTTCCTCTTGCCGTCCATATACTTGACAAGCAGGTAGCGGGCAAGTTCATTATAGGAGTCAGTGGCATCCTTTGCTATCGCCGCCCCCTCTTCATTGACAATCTTTTCAATGGCATCCATATCGCCGGCTTCATAGAGAGCGAGGAGTTCCTTATCCTTAGCGGCTATCGTATCGGCAAACTTATTCTCCAGTCCGGACTGCACCTTTCTTATATCGTCAATCATAAGGTCATACTTATGATATGCCTGATTCGCCACCCAGTTGTTCACCCAGAAATTGGCTGTCGGAGAGAAATTATAGAGATCGCCGTTACCCTCCTGAAGCTCCACAGGCACCTCTGTCATTGAGCAATAGAAAGGCATGTAGACCGAGGTGTTGGCATCGTCTGTGCCAAACCAGAGGACACCCCCTACAGCATCGGGCATATCCCCACGGCTCTGGCTGACAAAATGCCATGCCGTCTGCTGGGTAGCGGTAGGCCGCTCCTGGAAATAAGTCTCTCCATCCACCTCATATCTGTTTGGCGCCCATCTCACGGGAGCCTTGTAGCTGCCGGCTCCAAGGTCTTTCGTCATGTCGAGTTCAGTTCCTTCGTAATGGTCGCGCATACGGTCCTGAACATCCTTCCGGCTGAGCTTTCGGTCGGGGATAATGTAAAGCGGCAAAGGTTCGTCGCTCTCCCCCTTCACCCATTTCAGCCATTGCGCGTCCTCTTCGGGAGTAGCGAAATTGCGATAGAAACTCCAGACACGCCCGTCGCATGAGCGGCGTTTTGCCACCTTATGGTCGCTGAAAGCATCTGCAAAGGAGAAATCCTCATCCTTACCTTTCCAATAACCGTTTTTACGCGCCCACTTGAAAAGGTCTTTGCTATACATCACATTCTCCTTATCCTTATAGTTCACCTTCCTGATTCTCGGTTCGTTGGCATGGGCTGCAATAGCATTGTCGGGAATCCTGACGGCAATCCAGTTCGCTCCTCTCTCTCCGCTCCCTTTGCCAATCATCTCCATTATCCAAGCCTCGTTCTTATCTGCGATGGAGAAGGTCTCTCCCGTGCTTGCATATCCATATTTATCCACAAGCTCACCCATGAGTTTTATGGCGTCGCGGGCTGTCTTGGCACGTTCAAGTGTGATATATATCAGGCTTCCGTAATCAAGGATTGAATTTCCTGTTGTATCCTCCAATTCAGGGTAGCCTCCCCATGTGGTCTCGCCGATCACCACCTGATGCTCGTTCATGTTTCCTACTACATTATAGGTTTCCTCTGCCTGCGGAATCTCACCGCGTGGAGTGTTATCTCCCCAGTCGATCACCTTCCTCATCTCCCCGGGAGCATGTCTGCCACGCTTGGAGTGTTGCAGAAAACCGAAACGTGTGTAAGAGTCGTCAGCGTATGAAACCATCACGGATCCGTCCGTACTTGCTTTCTTGCCGACGATAAAGTTAGTGCAGGCGATAGCATCCGCCGCGCATAAAGCTGCCATAGCAGCTCCAATAAAAATACCGTATTTCATAATATTAAATTTTTGTTTTAGGCGTTAGGCATTAGGCTCGAGGCATTAGGCTCGAGGCTCAAGCCTCGAAACTGGGAGAAGGGGCAGTCCCTGCCCCGACCACGACGCATTCCCCTCGAATATAACCCCTCAAACCTAACCCCTCAAACCTAACACCTAATGCCTAA
Source organism: uncultured Porphyromonadaceae bacterium (assembly GCA_947176915.1). Classification (GTDB taxonomy): domain Bacteria; phylum Bacteroidota; class Bacteroidia; order Bacteroidales; family Muribaculaceae; genus Lepagella. The sequence goes on from CAMWSM010000001.1 coordinate 142,530, forward strand.
CACCTAATGCCTAATGCCTAAATCCTAACCCCTAACCCCTCAACTCTCCATTTAAGATACTCAAAATCCTCCGGTTCATCAAGATCAAAGCAAATGTGAGGCATCTCGTAAATCAGGGAACGTGGCGTTACGGCTCGCGGATTCTCACAGTCGAGGGCTTCGCGACGGTAGACATAAACCGAACCGTTCATATCGTACACCTTCGGCGCAGCCTGCCGGCTCTTGTAGACACCATCGCATACCACGCCGTAAAACCCGTTCTTCTTCTCTTCAACCATCGCGAAATAGGGATTTCTACCACAAGGGCTGACAGAGAAGATGGTCAGTGCGTCCGGACATTCCTCTATTCTTTTCACCATCTCAAGAATATCCTCCTCGGTGCGGAGAGGGGAAGTTATGTCGAGATCAAGCACGTAATCATATCTTTTCCCGTACTTCTTCTCAGCATACAGCATTACATCGCGTATCGCCTCCGGCTTCCCGCACGTATCATTAGCCAGATAGTCAGGGCGAACATAATCGGTCGTCAGACCCCACTCAGCCGCCACACGCCTTATCTCCTCCGAATCCGTAGAGAGTTCCACGTCAGCTCCAAGTTTAGGAGCCACCTCCAGTGCCTTCTCAATAGTATAGGCGATCAACGGTTTCCCGCCGATCTCCTTAATATTCTTGCCGGGAATCCCTTTCGAGCCTCCCCGACCGCATACAGTAATCAATAAATTCATAAGAATTATTTTTTATACACCGCAAAGATAATTCATAAAATTCAATTAAAAAAATACTGCCTACCACCATCAAATGTCAATTATTTACTAACATGAATATCCCGATGCACAATTATTTTATTTCTATTTTCAACTTTCAAATTTTTTAAATAACTTTGCATCTTGAATTCCAAAAACTAAAAAACTCTTATTAAAAATGACAAAAGCAGAAATAGCAAATGAGATTGCAAAAACTACCGGCCTTGAGAAATCCGCTGTAGTGACTGTTATCGAAAATTTCATGACAGTAGTGAAAGATTCTCTCGCTCACGGTGAAAACGTTTACCTCCGTGGATTCGGTTCTTTCATCATCAAAAAGCGCGCTGAAAAGACAGCACGCAACATCTCCAAGAACACATCCCTCATTATTCCCGAACACAATATCCCGGCGTTCAAACCTGCTGATGTGTTCAAAGAGGAAGTAGCTAAAGCAACAAAGTAAGTTTCCTCCGCAATTAGGATTTCTACTGCTCCAAGGAGCGCAAAACGAGACTTATTCTCGTAAAAAATCAAACCAAAAAAAAGTTAAGTATCTCTTTGCAAGAGATACTTAACTTTTTTATTCCCCTTTTTATCAGGAAATTAT
>CAMWSM010000002.1 GCA_947176915.1 uncultured Porphyromonadaceae bacterium
CCCAACTGGCGTGTGAACTTAGGGACATTAATGTCCCCAACAAAATGCAACTTTAATTCTTTTAGAGAGTTACCCTCACTTAAAAAATATCCGTTAGCACGAAGTTCATCTCCATATTCTTGCACATAGCGTTTTATAGTGCGCTCATCCACACCATAAAACTCAGCAACCATCTTGGTGGTAAAAAGCAGCTGATCATGGAAACGCAGACCATTAACATCCAAGTTTTCTTGGATGGATTGAAGGGCATAATTGTTATTCAAAACGTTCTGCCGCTCGATATTTGATACTGTCAAGTCGTTCATATTACAAAATTACTAAATAATTCCTGAATGCCAGCTATCTACACACTGAAATTGTTAGAAGAATATCCGATTTTGACCATTTATAATATATACATGAACATAAGCTATCATTAGGGCATAAGTCAGGGCACAAGATATTCTGACGTGCATCATCTGCACGATGGTGGAGGTGTGGGTGAGTATATTATCAATTTTTTGATGATCGGCTTTCACAATATTCAGTAGGGGTTTGTCCGGTTATTCTCTTAAAAGTTCTGGCAAAGTGCTGGGGATAATCAAATCCTAACGAATATGCCACTTCGGAGGAGTTCATTCCTGCCATGAGTCTGTTTTTTGCAAGCTGGATAACATAGTTCTTAATATGCTGGTTTGCCGTATCTCCTGTAGTGCGTTTTATCACGTCGCTGAGATAACTGGGCGACATGCAGAGTTTTTCCGCACAGTATGCTACGGTAGGCACCCCTCCTGTGAGTTGTTTTTCCTTCTCGAAATAGTCTTTCAAATGAGTCTCGAAACGAGCCAGGATGTCGTTGTTCTGAACAGTGCGAGATATGAACTGGCGGTTGTAAAAACGTTGGGCATACCTGAGCAAAATATTTATAAAACCTACGATAATCCTGTTTTGCACCAAATCCGGTTCAAACTTCAATTCATTTTCCAGCTGTTTCATTATGGTGATCATCACATCTCTCTCTTCAGAAGTCATGTGTAATGCCTCATTTATGCGATAGTCGAAGAAAGAGAAGTTTTTAATCTCCTTTTCAAGACCGGTGCCTTGCAATATATCAGGATGAAAAAGGACTGCCCACCCCGTAAGATTCACAAGATCGCCGTTATCCTCCTTTCCGCCTATCTGCCCGGGAGCCACACAGATAAGGGTTCCTTCCGAATAATCGTATTTGCCGGTTCCGTAAGTTAGATCCAGTTCTTTTTCCTCACCCTGAAGGAAGAGTCCGTAGACGCTATAGTGATTCAGGCTGGTGCGTACGGGTGAAAGCTCGCTATAGTTAATAACGGTTATCAATTCATTTGAATCGGTTTGCCCAACCCAGGAACTGTAGTCGGAAGGTTTTCTTACTTTCAGGATCTTGCTCATAAGAGGGGGATGACGTATTACACTAAGATACAAAATTACAAAAAAATCGCGGAAAATGATAAGAAACCCCATTTATCTAAAAAAATGGTTCATTGACAGTGGATTTGTCTTTTTAACTTTCTTTTATATGACATAAATTTGCAAAATAATTGAAGGAATTGATATGGAAACGAAAATCATATTGCCGAAAGAATTTTGCAAGATGGATGCAATCCGATATGTTGCCTCCCGCTATAACACTACTCCTGAAAAAGTGTTGGAGCATTATTTTATACAGACCGGTATAGTTAAACCGGGAGGCGCTACTGAAGATGATTATGAGCTGAAGCCCAATGAGGTGGCTTTGTTTCATGATCTTGGGGTCCAACCGTCGTTAATTGAGATTCAATAGGAGCTTACGCATCTGTTTGACGTTCTTTTCACCGAATGTGGCCTTATCCTCTATAGCTTTAAGTAGCTGATAGTTTGGAGAGAATTTAAAACAATACTTATAGTTATCTACAAATATGAAAAAATGTCTGATTATACTTGCCTTAGCCCTAATATCAATGGCAGCCCGGGAAAAGACGCTCATTGTTTATTACAGCTATACCAACAATGTTCATAACATCATAACTGCATTGTCAGAACAGATAGACGGAGATATTGTACGTATAGAGCCGGCAGAAAAAGGACTTGATTACGCAGCCAACAATTATGCGATAGGGAGTCAGCAGATTTCAGCTATCCGCAGCAATCCTAATGATGCTGCTTCCTATCCTCCCATTGATCCGGTTAATGTCAACCTCGCGGATTATGATTGCATTATAATAGGTGCTCCGCTCTGGTGGAGCAATATGGCAGCTCCCTTGCAAACTTTTCTTTTCCAAAACGGAGCAGCAATGGCGGGTAAGAAAATAGGGCTCATAGTGTCGAGTGCAAGCAGTGGAATCAGTGGGGTAGAGGGAGATGCCAAACGTCTCATTCCCGGCGGTGATTTTCTTACGCCGAGTCTTTGGATTCGTTCCTCACAGACCTCCAATGCTCCATCTCTTATATCCGATTGGTTAAAGGCTATCAAATATGGCGAACTTTCCGGTATCCAATCTATCCTTACTGATCAGAATCTTGCTAATTATACCATTTTCACCATAGGAGGAAAATTGATTGGCAGAAACCTATTGACATTGCAGAATCTTAAAAGAGGTTTGTATATAGTTAATGGTCAAAAGATTTATTTGAACAATTGAATCCGGAAGATATATTATGAGGCATTGGCTTAATATATTTTCGTCTATCTCCATAGCATTATTTCTGTTCAGTGGTTGTGGGGATGGTCATTCAATGTCGGCCAATAATGAGGATAAGGATATGAGCAAAATGTGTGAGAAACTGCCGATGCAGTCCGATGGTATTGTCCGGTTGTCAAAGATTCAGGTGAATCCGGACTATCTCGATGAATACAGGGAATATGCGATGGAAGTTGGCGCAATCTCTCTGGAGACAGAGCCGGGGGTACTGACTATGTATGCTGTGGCAGACAAAGATAATCCCTGCAACATTACTATACTGGAAACGTATGCAAGTCAGGAAGCATATAGGAGTCATATTGCTTCTGAGCATTTCCGGAAGTACAAACAGGGTACGCTCCACATGGTAGACTCTCTTCTGCTTGATGACGTTACTCCTCTCAATCCCGATAATAAAATAATTAATTTCATAAACCGAGAATGAATAAAATAATAATTTCAATCCTATTGAGTTTAATCACAATACTACCCACCATGGCACAACAGAAAATAATACAGACCGCAGGACGTCAGCAACTCGGAGATTTTGCTCCTGAGTTCGCACGCCTTAATGACGATATACTTTTTGGAGAGGTATGGAGCCGCAACGACCTTCTTTCGCTGCGCGACCGAAGCCTCGTAACAATCACTTCCCTCATCTCTCAGGGCATTACCGACACATCGCTGATCTATCATCTGCAGGAAGCGAAGAAGAACGGCATCACCCGCACTGAGATATCCGAGATTCTTACCCATATAGCCTTCTATGCAGGTTGGCCTAAAGCATGGGCGGCCTTCCGTCTGGCAACAGATGTATGGAAAGATGACATCAAGGGGGAAGATGCAAAAGCGGAATTTGCCCGCACAATGATTTTTCCGATAGGAGAACCCAACACAGCATACGCAAAATATTTTGTAGGGAACAGTTATCTGGCTCAGATTTCTAACGACCAGATACCTTTTGCCAACGTAACCTTTGAGCCTGGCTGCCGCAACAACTGGCATATCCACAAAGCCGGGAAAGGGGGAGGACAGATGCTTGTCGGAGTGGCAGGTCGCGGGTGGTATCAGGAAGAGGGGAAAGAGCCTGTAGAGATTCTCCCCGGGACAGTCATCAACATACCCGCCAACGTGAAGCACTGGCACGGCGCAGCTAAGGATTCCTGGTTTGCTCATCTTGCGTTTTCTGTTCCCGGCGAGGAAACCGACAATATATGGCTTGAGCCGGTAACTGATAAAGAATACGCCAAACTCCCTTAATCAATTCCTCTGAAGGAATTAATCAAGCGGAATCTTTCAGGCGAGAGATTCCGCTTTTATGACAGCAATAAGAAAGGCTGCCGACTTTTGATTGTCAGCAGCCTTTTCTTAAGTCGATAACTTCAAGATTCCGGAAGCCATCACATGATGAGAACAAGATTGCCGTCGGCATTGAAGCGGTATTTATGCGACACGAAGGTCTCTTGATTCGTTACTTCAAAAACACAGTCCTCCGGCTTTACGATAAGGGCTGCGTTGGTGAGGGCAATCTGTATTGCCTCCTCAATGGAATGATAGCCTTTATTGGTAGATTGATAAAGACGTGAGTCTTCCGGTCCCCATATTGTTACAGTTACTTCATCTTGCGGTTTCAGTGAATCAAATTTTTCCATAATCTTATTATTTTGATAACAGTGTTTTTCATTTCTCATTAATAAAACGCTTTCACTAAGATTAAGGTTGTCTGACACTCGCTTATTTCCGGAATCATAATAAAATTTCACGATTGCTTTTTGTAGGTGAGAGGGGAGTGAACGGGCCGTTATTTAATTATTTTTTTAGCGTGAAGGCTTTTGGGTTGAGGAAACAATCAGGACGCTCATCTCATATAGAATCCATATCGGAACTGAAACCATCAGGAGAGTGAATATATCCGAGGTAGGCGTTATAACTGCCGCAACAATAAGGATAATGACAATGGCATGTTTGCGATAGCGGGTCATGACAGATGAATTGATCAACCCCATTTTTGCAAGCAGCCAGGCTAAAACCGGCAGTTCACAGACCACACCCATGCATAAAGACATTATGATCATTGTTGCCATATAGGAGTCAAGCGAGATAAGGTTCACCACATCATCCGCCACCTGATATGCCCCTAAAAACTGAAATGTCATGGGGAAGATAAGGAAATAACTCAGGTCTAATCCAATGAGAAACATAATGTAGCTGCTCACAATGATTCTCAATGTATATCTTCTCTCCGAGCTATATAATCCGGGGGATATAAACTTAAAGATTTCATACAGAGCGTATGGTGCTGTCAGTATAAGCCCTACGCACATCGCTGTCTGTACATGTATGACAAACTGTTGTGCCAGCCCTGTGTTTATCAACTCTATATTTATAAGAGCAAGCGGATTGAACCCGAAACGGCTGCATATAGAGTCTATTATACGATAGGTTATAAAGGAATCGGTTTTAGGCGCAAGAATAAAATCAAAAACTTCCTGCTTGAAGAGGAATGCAATAAGGCTTAAAATAACCCAGACCGCAATTATCTTTATAATTGCGGTCCGGAGTATATCCAAATGGTCCCAGAAACTTCCTTCTGTTTTATCCCGGCTCATTTTTCGCCTGTCTCTTCCTCTTTTATTTCCTTCTCGACTTCGTTCATTCCATCTTTGAAGGAACGAACGCCTTTGCCCAGTCCTTTCATCAGCTCAGGAATTTTCTTTCCTCCGAAGAATAGAAGCACCACGAGGGCTATCAATAGTATTTCCGAGGCACCAAGACCTCCTATAAACATCATCATATTTTTTTCTTTTAATTAATTATGAGAGAGTCCCCTGTTTAAGTTTTTCTACAAACCCGTCAATTTTATGAAGTTCGCCGGGAATATCAATCGATTGCGGGCAATGGGGGGCACACTGTCCGCATCCGATGCAATGGTTTGCCTGACGCAATTTAGGCACGCTCCGGTCATATCCTACAAGAAATGCCCGCCGGGCTTCGCGATAGTTCTCACTTTGAGAAGAAGCCGGTACATTCCCCTCGTTTATGCACTTGTTATAGTGGAGAAGAATTGTCGGAATATCTATTCCGTACGGGCAAGGCATACAGTATTTACAATCGTTGCAGGGAATAGTGGGATACTGCATCATAAGGTCAGCCGTTTCGTACAGGAAAGCGAGTTCCTCATCGTCAAGTGGCTTAAGGGGGCTATATGAAGCGAGGTTATCCATAAGATGTTCCTTATATGTCATGCCGCTCAAGACGGTGAGCACATCCGGATGAGTGCCGGCATAACGGAACGCCCATGAAGCGACACTTCTCTCCGGCTCTCTCTGCTTGAGGCGAGCGACGATGTGGTCAGGCACATTGGAAAGTCTGCCTCCGAGCAACGGCTCCATAATGACAGCCGGTATGCCCCGTTTCGCAAGTTCTCCGTAAAGATACTCTGCATTAGTGTTGCGCTCGTTCACCTCCTTGGCATGTTTCCAGTCGACATAATTCAGCTGAATCTGCACGAAATCCCATTTATATTTGTCATGTTGGGAAAGGAGATAGTCAAACACCTTCACATCGCCGTGGTAGGAGAAGCCGAGATTACGTATTCTTCCCTCCTCCCTCTCTTTGAGGAGGAAATCAAGCACTCCGTTGTCGATATATCTTTTATTGAAAGTGTCCATTCCATCCTCTCCCATGCCGATTCCATGGAGAAGCATATAGTCGATATAATCAGTCTGCAACTCTTTAAGAGAATTGCGGTACATCGCCAAAGATGCCTCGCGGCTCCAGGTGGAAGGGGAGAAGTTTGATAATTTCGTAGCTATGTAGTAGCTTTCGCGCGGATGGCGGCTGAGTGCTATTCCGGTGGCGTGTTCCGAACGGCCTTTACAGTAAGCCGGCGACGTGTCGAAATAGTTCACGCCGTGTGCAATTGCCGTATCGACAAGGTCATTGACTGTCTCCTGATCTATCTCATCCTCGTTATCGCGGGCACTGTCGCCTGATTTTGTGGGCCAGCGCATGCATCCGTAGCCGAGAATGGAGACTTTATCCTTAGTCTTGGGATTTATGCGGTAAGTCATTTTCCCATCGCCTGCCGGCATGGATGAGTTTTGATTTCCTGACAATTTATTTCCTGCTGAATCGCAACCTGCGAGAGCGAGTCCGGTTAGGGAAGCTCCCAGTCCGAAGCGCTTCAGAAAATCTCTTCGAGTTATATTGCCTTTCATTTCGTTTGCGTGTTGAGGTTAGATAATGCGGTGGCGTTCGTGCCCTTCGACATAAATCGCACTGAAAGGACGTGAGGGACACAGGTTCTCACATGCACCACAGCCTATGCAGCGTTCCGTGTTGACGACCGGTATCTTGACAGATCCCTCTGCGGAGGGATCGGAGGCAACCATGGAGATAGCGCCCGCAGGACAGTGGCGTGCGCAGTTGCCGCATTCCACACCGTCGGTAAGGGGAATGCAGTTCTCTTTTACCCACACGGCATGACCTATCTGTATGGAAGATTTGTCAGCTTTAGTGATCGGACGTATTGCCCCGGCAGGACATACATGAGAGCATTTAGTACATTCCGGCCGACAATAACCGCGTTCGTAAGAAGATTCCGGTTGCATAAGGGAGTCAATATCCGTTGACGGGCGTAATACGCCATTAGGACATACCGCTACGCACAATTGACACGCTGTGCAGTGGGAGGTCAGGTTTTTGATGCTCTCGGCTCCCGGGGGAACTATTTTGGTTTTTCTTGAAGGTTTCTTTTTGTCTGTTATGGCCGCTAATCCGCCATCAACTGTCTTATCCTGCGCCTTGACAGCTGCTGTGGCGGCAATAGTAGCTGTTACGCCGAGGAACTGACGGCGTGAAGTGTCCACTTCCTGTTCCCCCGATTGGTCGGATGAGGTAGAGGGCTGTCGTCTGAAAGTATATGAAATCGCCCCTTTATGACACTTGCCTATACAATCAAAACAAAGCACGCAACGGGAATAATCTATTTTGTGATTTTTACTGTCGATACATGACGCTTTGCAATTTCTTGCACAAAGTCCGCAACTGTTACACTTTGAAGTGTCGATGACAGGGCGCAACCAGGAAACCCTGGCAAGTAAACCCAACACGCTTCCTACAGGACATACGGTGTTGCAGTAGGTCCTTCCGTTTTTCCATGCCAGATAAGCCAGCACAATAATTGTTATCAATGCCACTATCAGAGTGACTCCACCTTTTAGCCAGATATCTACAGAATAGAAGGCATAGCTTTCATGCGCCTCCGCCCATTGGGCAAGCAGGTTGTTCCCCCATTGCCATATAGGAGACAGGAGACTTTGCACGATTCGCCCGTAAGCACTGTAAGGGGCTAATAGAGCCACAAACGAGCCGATCCCCGCGATGATTGCAGCAATCATTGCTGCCAGAAGGGTATACCGGAGAATATTTATTGCCGGGGAGTAGGAATAGCGGTTTTTCTTCGCTTTCTTCCCCAACCAGGCAAAACCATCCTGCATTATGCCGAGCGGACAGACTACCGAACAGTATATTCTGCCGAAGATAAGCGTAAGGACTATCAGCCCTATGATTACTCCTGCGTTAAGAGCCAGCACAGCGGGGAGGAACTGAATTTTTGCCATCCATCCGAACCATGCATGCACAGTGCCCGTGAAATCAAGAAACAGGAGCGTTACCATCAGGATGCTGATGATAGCCAGTATTTGTCTTGTCCGTTTCAACATTGTAGGTCGTTTTTTTGATGTTAAGTAAGTAAAATAACGGAAGACTCATCCTTCAGGTCGCACCGGGATGGGTCAAGGAATGCCTTAATTAATCTTCACTTATACTTATATCGTAAAATTATAGGGATTTATTGTATTAATCCAGCGTGATAAGTACAATCTGTGGATATGCCCCGAAACGAAAGGCTATGTTTTCTCCGATACCCGTGCTGACATACAGTTTCCGGTCCCCCTCATTGTAGAGCCCTCCCCATTCGGGATATGCCCAGGAGGATGGCGACCATTTCCCTATTTTAAATTGCATAGCGTGGGTATGGCCGGAGAGGGTAAGGTCAATACCAGAATGGGGGAGCACTTCGCGTCGCCAATGTGAAGGGTCGTGAGAAAGTAGAATTTTAAACTCATCTTCGGGCAAACCTTTTATGGCTTTGGGGAGATCAGCCTGATTGGTAAATCTTTTTCCACCGGCGTTGTCCACTCCCGCTAAAGCTATGCTGTCGTTTCCCTGTTTGATCTGGACAGATTCATTGCGGAGCAGATGCCAGCCGATTTCAGATTCATTGGAGATAACTTTCGCAAGTTCTTTCTCCGGTGAGTCAGGCGCGGTGTATTCCCGATAGAGGCAATAGTCATGATTGCCCAACACGGAATAAATCCCATCTTTCGCCTTGAGTCGGGAGAGAATTTCCTTGAACTCGGTTATTTCTCCGGATGATGAATTTACGAGGTCGCCTGTGAAGACAATCAGATCGGGATTAAGAGAATTGACCTTCTCTACGATCCTGTCTACCGTAGCCGGTGAATCATGGTATGTTCCTATATGAAAATCGGAGAGTTGCACAATCCTGTAACCTTTGAAAGATGGGGGGATTTTAGAGGATGGAATACTGACCTCATCAACAGTTATCTTTTTCCATCCGAATATAATTCCATACAAAGAAATTCCGAGCCATCCCACCGCGCAAGCCAATCCGAGGATATTGAACAGACGGCTGCCCGGCTGCCAGAACAATCCCACACCTTTCCCTAACACTGAGAAGAGACAGAAAATCAGAGTGGTTAGAAAAACGCATAAAGTCAGCCAAAAGAGCCAGTTGAGCATACTCTGCCTTGTGTCGCCTCCTAAGAACATTCTCCCAAGCACCAACAGGTAGGCAATGCTTGGTAAAAGAAATAAGCCCTTGCCCCATAGCGGAGCAGCAGGAATGATCCCGAAGATGACATAAGAGTCAAGAAGAATCAGAAGTATAACAAGAACACTAAATACAATTGACATTTTAAAACTTTCTTAGTTGAGATATAACTATAAAACATCAAAACCGCCGCATAAATTATCTGGGCAGTCAAAATATTTCGTAAACAAACGTCAATTAAATCATACAAATGTACGACAATAATATTTTAAAATTATAGTATCTGAATCCTCTTCATAGGATATCCACGGTCTTTTCTCGCACAAGGGATCCCACGTCGTGAAGCATCCTAACGCGGAGTTGTAACGCCGGGCGTTGAAGTCATATTGATTTTTTCAGAAGCGGAATTGGATGGAGGCGAGGATGGAGCGGGGGCGGAGACGGAAGGTGTGCTCGGAACGCGACAGTGTGCCGTAGTTGACATATTCATACCGGCGCTTGTTGAGGAGGTTATTGCCGGTCAGTGACAGTCTGATCCTGTTGTTGACTTTCCAGGTCGCAGATGCGTCAAGAAGGAGGAGATTGGCATTGTTTCCTTCCGGGAAATGAGTGAGATAGTGTTCTGCCCCTAATGTAAAATCTAAATAGTCGGCAGGCAGTATAGTGGCAAAGAGATTATGGTGGAAGGTATGATATGTGCTCTTTTCTTTCTCTATGTTGAGATTGGAAAAACCATATTCCGCCTCATAGTTGACCGATAGCCATTTCAGTAGACTTCCCTTGAAATAGGGTGAGATTCCGACGTTGACCTGACGATATGGAATCACATAATTGTCGCGCATGGAAGAGGCAGACGAAAGAGATGATTCTGCCTCCAATCCCACCACCATCCTACTATGTCCTAATCCCTTGCTGAAACTTCCCTTAATTTGCCACGTGGCGTTATGGAAAAGTCGGTCTGCATAAGAGGATATTATGAAATCCTCAATAAACTGCTGATTCCACATTATATGGCTTCTGTGATAGCTATATTGGGTAGAGAGGTTGAAGAACAGAGATTTCATAGGGTTACGGTAGCGATAAGTAAGCGCTGCCGACACATTTTGATTATACTTATCCGGATTAGAGGCTATGAAGAGGTTGCGATAGTCAGCCAAAACCGGTATATTGATATTGAGATATGGCCGGGGAGAACCGAGCTTATATTTTGCATATCCTGATAACTCGGATTTGGAGGTAAGTTGTCTTCTCACACTGAACAGAGTTGCTAAATTCAGATAGTCATGTTGCCCGGCTATGGAATAGTGATGCCATTTCAAGGGTAAGCTAAACGATATTCTCCAGCCATTTCTATTGTAATCCACCTGAGGATAAGCATAAATATTTGAAAGGAATGCCTGATGGATGCCCTCATTGTCAAATTTTCCGAATCCGTCAAGCGTGCTGTTCATACGATGATAGTTCAGGTCGAGTCCGGCTGTGAGGTAATATTTCCAGAAACGCGTCAGTTTGCCGAAGCGAGTTTCCGTCGTGCTCCTGAAATCTGTTGAGCCAATACTTTGGGAAGCCTCTTCAGTGCCTGATACGAGAAGGATGTCGGGACTATGGCTGAAAGAATTTCGGGAAGTCAGTGTGAATAGTTTCTTATCATTACGTTTTACTAACTTAAGGTCATTCAGAGCGGAAAGATTCTTCCTGCTGACGAGTTCATTAATATCGAATGAGCCGGTAACGGAAGATTTTGACTTATTCAAGCTTCCGTTGACTGTAAGTTTATCCTTAAGATAATATCCGCGTTTGTTTGTCTCACTGTAAAACTGAGCAGCCAGGGCATGGCTATGGGTGCGCTGTTGATTATTCTGAACGAATGTCGGAATATGGTTTTCGAAATAGTCAGTAACCACTCCTGAATTATAGTCCAGCCTATCCCCTTTGTAGTCGAATTTCAACCTCATGGATGTGTCGCCGGTTTTCCATGCTGTAATGGCGTTGGCAAGCCACGACAGGTTGTCGCGAGTCCTTTTCTCCGATAGGGGACTTGATACTATGTCTGCGGAGATATACTCGCGCCAAAGAGATGAAGAATAGTCGGAAGAGAACATTATGTCGAAATCATGCTCACTGATCTCATGGGCAGGATTCCATCCGGTATTGTCTGCCTTAAAAGTGAACATATTCTGGATTTTGGCAGCCATGCGCATCGCAAAAAGAGAGCCGTTATAAAGAAATGGCTGCATTCCTGCGGCAGCCTGCGCCACGCCTACCCATCGGCTCTGGGCGTCATCCTTCAATTTGAGGTTGATACCCGCCTCTTCCGGAAACTCTATCCCCTCCAGCGCCTTTACAGGCTGATGATGCTCCATCACCTCCACCGACTTCACATCTTTATGAGAGATATTGTTAGTGGCAAGACCATATTGGCCTCCGAGGACATCATTGCCGTCAAGATAGAATTTATTGATTGGTTTACCTTGATATTTTATCGTTCCATCCTTCTCCACCTTTATTCCGGGCAGTCGCTTTATGACATCGATGATTGCATTATCCTTGGCATTGGCATATTTCGCCACATTGAACACAAGAGTATCCCCCTTGGCATAAATGTCGGGAGCCTCCACTATCACATCATTAAGCCGGGTGGCTTTATGATTCAGACACACTTTGGTGAAATCAGATGAAACAGGTAAGGTGAGGGTTTCATATCCCATCCTACGGAAAGATACGGAATCGGCTCCCTCCTTAGGCGACAACACAAACCGTCCCTCCTTATCAGTGGAGACGAACGCATCTTTCGCCTTTACAATCACTCCGACAATAGGTTCACCGGAAACGGCGTCCGTTACGATTCCGGAGAGTTTGCCCGGGACTGCTGCCGTTGAAGACAGCAACCCGAGCAATACAGAAAGTATGAAAAAATTGAGTCGGTTCATTTCTTCCAATCGGTTTCAATGTAGTCATAGGTAAGGTCCATTGGATCGTAGGCATCCAATGCAGGATTGCCGGCGGTGTCTGAAACTGTGATGTGTCCTCCTGTTGTGGCTTCATAATATGCGTAAGGATTCACATCATAGCGATGTTTGGCATCGTAATAATCCTTGCGTTTCACATTATTGAAAGGCACTTTATAGATCGTTATGGGACGGTCTGCTTTCGACTTGATGCCGATACACTCAAAGGTGTAATATCCGTTTTCGTCAGAAGCTTTCATTATCAGTCCCGGCAATCCGTGAAGTTTCCAGGGTCCTTCCGGCAAGGGAATTTCTTCTGTGTAGAAGACGGTCCATTCCCTCCCCCGGAATTTACATCTCGCACTCTGACATTCGTAGCCGAGCACGGTGGCGACAGAATCTGTAAGTTCCCAATCGAGTTGCGGCATCTCCTCCTCATATTTAAACCAGTCCTGACAAATTTTCTCCGTGTGGGTGAGTTTCCCTTCCGGGTAGTTTTTAAAGATGGTCATAAACTCTCCGTTACTAAGCTTTCCCTCTATTGCCGCGTCAGCAATCTGTTCCGGACTCGAATTCATAAGAAGAGAATCGACAGTCAGATTCTTATAGCTGGAAAACTTTGACAGTCCGTCAGGCCCGATCTGGAGCAGCATATTGTCGCTCGATATATTCTCCTTAAGCTGCCCTGTGGTGTCTACGCAGATACTGTAGTCATAGACAAATTCCATTATTTCCGGAGCTAAAGTTTCTGTTTCCGGCACAGAAGCTGAAAAGATGTTGAGAGTCCTTCGGGTTGATTTGCCTGACACTATGGCAGACATTATTGCACACACGCTAAGGAATAAAATAACTTTCTTCATATCTTTTTTATTTAGGTTGAAATTTTATTGCTGCAAAGTTACTCCAACATCTGCCTGCAAGCCGAAAATAATCATTATTCAAACATTAAGGAATTATTACTAAATTATTACTGTCAGGGGAATAACTTGAGATAGAGTTAGGGTGAACAGATAGTTTTAGTAATTTTGCAATATGGAAAAAAGGATCAAGACTCTTTATATTATCACCATCATAGCGATACTTGCATTCCTCGGAATGCAGATATATTGGCTACATACCCGTTACGAGATTTCTCTTAAGGAGTATGAGCAGGAACTGGGCGAACGCATAGTGAAATGTGTGGATGACTATAATTCAATCCGGGAACATGCCAATGCTCATCCTAATGACACACTTAAACCTGATAAAAAAGACATTGTTTTTAATATACCGCGATTTCAGCTGCATCAAATATATGGTGATACAGTAGAGACAAAGCGAACAGCAACAATCACCACTTATCTTTTTTCAGCACACGAGCTCCTCGGGATAGAGCCGGGTTCCCCTCTTAGCGATGAACAGAAGATGAAAGCTGCGGAACTGGCTCAGGAGCGTATGATAGCGCCCGCTGATTCAGTTGTGTTTGACGCATCAGGGGCAAGAGATGAGAATGAGGCGTGGAGAGCTACCAGAAATGTTCAGATAGAGAGGGATTGTCCTTTTACAGAGGAGGGTATTGATTCGGTCCTAAATAAATCCGAAATAAAAACGAAAATCTCTTTGACATTGGCTGACAGCATGGTATGGGAAACAAGTAAGGTGTATGATCTGTCGCTTTTCCGACCCGGGCTGTCTGTTGTGTTGCCTTACTCTCAGCTCGAAGGACGCATAGTAACCATTGATTCTGGTATAAATCCGTTTGAGGTGTTTCCGGGGATGTGGAAAACTTTTACTGCATCATTTATAGTGTCGGGGTTTCTTATTGTATGCCTTGTCCTGCAAATTTCCACTGTCAGGAAATTATCCCGTCTCGACAAAATGCGCAACAGTTTCATCACTACCATGATTCATGAGCTGAAACGACCCATCTCCACACTGAAAATGTGTGTGTCGGGCGTGGAGAATGAACAGATGATGGAGGATAGGGAGGTAAAGAAGGAGTTGATGACAGAGACTCGGAATGCCCTTGACAATCTGTCTGCCTATTTTTCCAAACTGCGTGATATTACATTCAATAATGTGGAGCAGATTCCTTTGAATTTGCAAAACGTGAGTCTGAAGAAACTGTTTGACAGTGTAGTTTCGGCGACGATTGCTCCTGCCGGCAAGACGGTGATCATAAATAATAAAATTGATGAGGATATTGAGATTTCGGCAGATCGCTCGCATCTGCACAATATTCTGAATAATCTTGTGGAGAACGCTGTGAAATATTCGGGAGATTCAGTTGAGATTAATGCTGCGGCAGAAGAGAGGGAAGGAGTGGTGGAGCTTAAGATAAGCGATACAGGCAATGGTATTTCATCAGCGGATCTCAGGCATATTTTCAAAAGATTCTATCGTGGAAAAGCATCTTCAGAGGAACAACCGGGTATGGGATTAGGATTGGCGTATGTGAAACTTCTGGTTGAGGCTCATGGGGGAGAGATAACCGTAGATAGCAATGAGGGGAAAGGGACGTGCTTTACAATAATATTACCGCAATGATGAAGATAATCAAGATACTTTTAGTGGATGATGACATTAAGAATTCGATGTTGCTCAAGCGTTTTATC
The DNA here is from genome assembly GCA_947176915.1 of uncultured Porphyromonadaceae bacterium. GTDB lineage: Bacteria > Bacteroidota > Bacteroidia > Bacteroidales > Muribaculaceae > Lepagella. The sequence continues at coordinate 15,071 of CAMWSM010000002.1, forward strand.
GAGGCGGAGGGGTATGAAGTGATCTATGCCAATAACGGTAGAGTCGGACTGGAGATGTACAAGGAAACGCGGCCGGACATAATCTTGCTTGATATAAATATGCCGGAACTTGATGGATTTGAGATGGCGCGAATAATCCGGCAGAACGACAAGAGGGTGATTATCTTCTTTTTGACCGACCGCACTGATAAAGTAGACCGTCTGCATGGTTTCTCCCTAAAAGGTAACGACTATATCCCTAAGCCATTTTATCCGGAGGAATTGATTGCAAAGATAAATGAGCGTTTTGAGAGTATGATTGTGAATCAGGATGTGGAGTATCAGTTGGGCGATACGGTGTTCTGTCCTAATCTTGCCTCAATCACTTATAAGGGGGAAACCCACTCCCTCTCTGTCCGTCAGACGGAAATCCTTCAGATGCTTGCCGAGAATATTGGTCATCCTGTGGAACGTGAGGCGATACTTGACAAAATATGGGGAGATTCAAGCTATTCCAATTCCCTTGCCTTGAATGTTCAGATAACTTATATCCGGAGACTGATCGCCGATCCGACGATAACAATCACCTCCATCAAGAAGAGGGGCTATATCCTGTCAGTAAACCATCCTTAGCTGCAAGTGTTTTCTATATTGAAGCAATAAATGATTAGTTTGATATGGGAAAGCTGTTAGAGCGTCGTAAGGCTGTGAGCCATTTTGGAACTCTCCCCGGGAGCGGTACAGTGGAGCATTGTTCCATGAGCAGTGATGTGTTGGGAGTAACGAAAGATTTCTCAATTTATCTCCCCGCCGGTTATGAAGAAAGCGAATGTCGTTATCCGGTAGCTTATCTGTTTCATCCTGCGGGAGGAAACCATGAGATGTGGATAAGCAAGGGGGATCTCCCTTTGATTGCAGATGATGCTGTCCGCTCCGGCATGGCGGTGCCGATGATAGTGGTGTTGCCTGATGCGGCAGGGGAGGGGGATTTTCATTTAGGAAAACATTTGGGATATTTTTCCGTGCCGGGTTGGGATTATGAGAAATATTTTCATGAGGAACTCATACCTTTGATTGACTCTACATACCGCACTATATGTGATAAGAGACATCGCGCCATAATCGGAGCCTCAATGGGTGGAGAAGCTGCGATTTCCTACGCTCAGAAATATCCGGAGTACTATGGAAGCGCATGTGCCTTGTGCGGCATTGTGGGGCATCCCGAGCAAAGCCAGATGGCAACCACCGATAAAGCCTATGCAGATTCCCTTATAGCAAATAATCCGACGGCATTTGTTGAAAATGCAGCTCCGGAGATAGTTGAAAAGCTGAAAGGAATAAGATGGTATGCCGACTGTGGCGACAACGATTATTTTTATGAAGGAAATATTGCCTTTTTCCTGGCGATGAAAAGAAAAGGAATTCCTATTGACTATAGGATGCGAAGCGGCATACACGGATGGTATTACTGGGTTACCGGAATGGCTCCGATCCTGCAATTCCTTTCAATCGGTTTTATAGGAGTGTAGAATAATAAATGGAGCAGGTAATTATGGTATGAATATAGGAAAAAATGGTAGACCAAAATAGGGCATGAGTTTGTTATATAATAAAATCCTTTTGAAAAGTAAGTAAATTATATACCAAACATAGAATAATGGAATTATCGAAAATCACATCCCCTGCCGATATTAGAGGTCTCGGGATGGAGGAACTCAAAGAATTGTGCAACAGTCTCCGTGAGGTTTTTCTTGAGAAAGTGTCTGCCCACGGAGGCCATGTAGGTCCTAATCTTGGTCTTGTGGAGGCAACTGTGGCTCTGCATTATGTTTTTGACACCCCGAATGATAAAATCGTATTTGACGTCTCTCATCAGACTTACATACATAAGATGCTCACCGGGCGCGTAGAGGCATTTCTTGATCCTTCCAAGTATGACGATGTTACTGGATATACAAATCCCAAGGAATCTAAATATGATCTCTTTACAATCGGACATACTTCCACAGCTGTCAGTCTTGCGGGAGGCATGGCAAAAGCCCGGGATCTGCAAGGACAGTCATATAATGTAGTAGCTCTTGTCGGCGACGGTTCACTGAGCGGAGGAGAGGCGTTCGAGGGTCTTGATGAGGGAGCTACCCTTAAATCAAACTTTATCGTTGTCGTCAACGACAATAACATGTCGATAGCCGAGAATCATGGCGGCCTCTACTCCAATTTGGAGGAACTTCGCCGAACAAACGGGACTGCTTCAAATAATTATTTCAAGGCACTCGGTTATGATTACCTTTATGTTGATAAGGGGAACGATATAGAGGCGCTTGTAGAAGCTTTCAGGATGGTTAAGGATATAAATCATCCCATTGTGGTTCATATCCATACGGACAAAGGGCATGGATATAAGCCTGCTGAAGAAAATAAGGAGGCTTTCCATTTCTCTGCTCCTTTCGATCTTAAGAGTGGAAAACTCAAATCGGAAGATGATGATGAGAGTTATGATGAAATTTTTGCTCAAGAGATGATGTCAGAGATAAAATCCGATCCTAAAGTATGCGTTCTGACAGCAGGCACCCCCGGGGTGATGGGTTTCACTCCTGAGCGTAGGCAGGAGGCAGGTCGGCAGTTTATTGATGTGGGCATTGCCGAGCAAGAGGCAGCAGCAATGGCTTCCGGTATTGCCAAAGCCGGATGCCGTCCTTGTTTAGGAGTGGTAAGTTCCTTTATCCAGAGAGCCTACGATCAGCTTTCTCAAGATATATCAATAAACGACACCCCTGTAGTGCTGAATATTTTCTACGGCACTATATTGGGAATGAACGATGTTACACATTTGGGATGGTTTGACATTGCTCTTATTTCCAATATACCGGGATGGATATTTCTGGCGCCTGCTACTGTAGAGGAATACCTCTCCATGCAGCGATGGGCAATGAAACAGACTCAATATCCTGTTGCTATAAGAATACCGGGAGGTAAAGTGCTTCATTCTGATGATAAGGTAGAGACAGATTGGTCAGATCTGAATAAATTCAAGATTGAGCACGAAGGAAGTAAGGTTGCCATAATCGGTGCAGGTGCATTTCTTTCTATTGCGAAAGAGACAGCCGAACTTTTAAAGAAAGAGGGTGTTGATGCCACAGTTATCAATCCACGCTATTTGAGCGGTCTTGACACGGCTATACTTGAGGATCTTAAGAAGAATCATCGATTGGTCGTTACAATAGAGGATGGTGTTCTTGCCGGAGGCTTCGGTGAAAAAGTAAGCAGTTATTACGGCACAAGCGATATGAAGGTAGCCAACTACGGTTTGGAAAAGAAATTTGCCGATCGTTATAACTATCGTCAGATTCTTGAAGCGAACCGTCTGACTGCTCCACAGATAGCTGAAGATGTGGTGAATATTATAAAGAACTGATGAAGTATTAACAAAATAAATGAAAGGAGAGACAATTGTGAAAACTGTTGTCTCTCCTTTTTATACCCGCTTTAATATCTATCCAACATAAATTGGCGAAGTGAAATCATGCTTATTCCATCAAGAGTATTTGGAGATGAATCACGTAAAGTTACAACTATTTTCTTATAGTTATCAGGTATTTCAGATAAATTTCCAAATTCTCTTTTTGCTGTTGAAGGGTCATTGACATTTAAGGCAACCTGCACATAACATCTTTCACCATTTTTTTCGCCGATAAAGTCAATTTCCTTTCCGGATGAAAGCATACCGATTTTCACTTCATAACCATCATATAACAATTTATTATATACTGCATTCTCCAATAACCCTCCGATATCCATGGGACGGTAGCCTATAATAGCATTTCGTATTCCTAAATCTTCATAATAATATTTTTCTCCTATTTCAAAATATTTTTTGCCTTCAATATCCCAGCGTCTTACCTTATTAGTCAGATATGCCTCACAGATATAATTGGTATATGTCAATACGGTGTTGACAGAGCTTGGAATCCTTTGTGATTTAAGATAGTCGGCAATACGCTTGGCAGTGAATAATTGTCCTATATTATCTGCTAAAAATAACATGAGCCTTTTAAGAAAATCGTTGTTGCGTATTGAATATCGGCTCACAATGTCTCGATAAACTAAAGCTTCTGAAATACCAACAAGATATTCATGCCAGGTTGATGTTGAGGGTAGATTTCTTAGATAAGGCATGCCTCCATAACGGAGATAGAGCTCAATACTATGATCAGAATCCTCCAAGGAATGAAAATCTAAAAATTCACTGTAAATCAAAGGATGTATTCTTATTTCAATGCTCCTGCCAGCCAGTCTGGAAGCCATTTCAGAGGAAAGCATCGCGGAATTACTTCCTGTGATGTAGACATCATTCCGTTCATTAAGAATCAATGATCTAACCACTTTATCGAAACCTTCAACCTCTTGAATCTCATCAATGAATATGTAGTTTCGTTTCTCCCTTGCCAGTCTCTCGGTGATTTCTTTATGAAGAGTTTCAGCATCTGATATATGAGAAAAAGCGAAATCCTCAAGATTGATGCTTACGAAATTAGCATCGGGTGTAGTGGCACGTATTTCTTCCTCAACTAATTTAAGGATATAACTTTTTCCAACTCTTCGTTGGCCTGTAAGGATTTTGATTATTCCCCGATTTATATAAGGAATAATCTTATTGAGATAATGAGGGCGCGGTAATATGGAGGGAGTTTTCATTATAATTAAAACTTTCTGCAAAGATAGTAAAAGTTTTCATTATAGTGAAAACTTTATGGAGTCAAATCTGGAAACGTTTCCGGATTTCATAGAATGAGGCGGTTGAAGAGAGCGGTGAATTTTTCGTCCAGGGAATCCGTCGCCTCTTTGCGGGATATAGGGGAGGGAAGAAGCAGGATGCCGGGATGCGAGGGTGAGGTCTGGATTATGGCACTTTTTATGGCAGCCAGCCAGCGATAGCGTTCCTCCACTGTAAGATCCGGAAATGGAACGTCATTACGTGTGAAGAGTGATAATTGAATGCGAAGACGCTCAATGTCGGGATGGCTGAAAAGGGAGGATATTCGCTTCTCATCGATGTGTAGTTCACACCGCATCCAACGATAGCGTTTCGACATCATCATCAATCCTACATTAATAAATTCCTCACGTTCTATATCTGCCACATATCGGAGCAGACAGTATTCATAAATAATCTTCTCCTCCATACTATTTCAGCATATTGCGTTGTCGAATCGCCTCTTGAGTGAAGACGTGGCTTTCTGCAAGGCGTTTTGTGAGGAATGTGCGGTAGCCCTCGCGTCGGTCTCCGGGGGAGATTTCACTTCCTTCCTCCTCAAGCCATTCCTCGGGAATAAGATCGACAATCTTGTTGAGGGTACGAGGAGTTATTGCCTGACGCATTAGAGCGTCTGCCTCCTCAAGGCGTGTGGCGTAGGGGAGGAGCGCATGGCGGCTGATGTAAGGGAACGGGTCAAGGGCGGCTGTCTTCGGATCTTTCCATGAGTGATGGAAATAGATGGAAGCACCGTGGTCGATCAGCCATAGCTCGTTGTGCCATATCATCATGTTCGGGTTGAGGCGTGTACGGTCAACATTGGTCAGGAAAGCATCGAGCCACACTATTTTTGATGCGGTAAGTTCATCAACCTTGTTGACGGAAGGATCGAATGTAGCAGCCCCGTCAAGGAAGTGCATACCGAGATTAAGACCCTCCGATTTACGGAGCAGTTCCTGCACCTCCTCGTCAGGTTCGGTTATTCCGAAAACTGAATCCAGATTAAGCAATACCAGTTCCGGCGTCTTAAACTTGAATGCTTTTGCCACCATTCCCCCTATCAGTTCTGAAATCAATGCCTTTTTGCCATGTCCCGCTCCCCGCATCTTTATGACGTAGCGGAAACCGTCTGCCGCTTCACCCAGCAACGGCAGCGATCCCCCTTCGCGCATGGGGAGTATATAACGTGTGAGTTCCTCTTTTCGTAATTCCATAACTACTGTTGATCCTTATAATAAATATCGTCTTAAATATATAACGTTTAAATGACCTGCATGATTAAATAAAGAGGATTTTCAACATTTGCTTATTGCAGGAGGAGATTATTTGCCTATTAACAATTATTAACTATATAATATAGTTATAACTATGAAATTTAGTTGTAACTTTGTAATGCATTTAAATATGATTCCAAAATTTCAATAACTCAAAATCAATGATATGGAAAAACTGACAGCAAAAGAGGAGGAGATAATGAATCTTTTTTGGCAACATGGAGCCTTGTGCGTGCGAGAGATAGTAGATATGTATGATGAGCCCAAACCTCATTTCAATACTATTTCCACCATGGTGCGAGCCTTGGAGGAGAAGGGGTATGTGGGACACAGGCAGCAGGGAAAATCCTATCAATATTATCCCCTTATCGCGGAGGAGGAGATGGGGAAACAATCCTTGTCGTCAATTATAGGGAGATATTTTAAAAATTCATATCTCAAGGTAGTCTCTGCTTTTGTAGAGGATGGCAATATTCCGGTGGAGGAACTCCGCTCTCTACTGGATGAGGTCGAGAAACAGAATAAGAATAAAAGTAAAAAGAATTAAGTATGGGCGCATTATTGTCTTTTTCATTGGTGGCATCTATATTTTTGCTGCTATTCTATCCTGTAATGAGTCTGGTTGTTACGCGCAGCACAAACTTCAGGTTTAACCGTATATTCCTTCTTGCGGGTATGGGGTTGTGTTTGCTGCTTCCGTTTTTCGGAAGTATATTCGGGAATTTGGGAAATTCAATTATCCCATCCGTCACTACCGGTCTGATTTCCTGGTCAGAGTCTGAAATTTTTCCGGGAAAAGCAGAAAATAATGCTCCGGCATGGATTAACTATATGGTTATCGTGATTGGGATATATATCCTGGGGATCTTGACACTGACACTACGCGAGATATATTCTTTCATACGGCTGCAACTAATCATTTCACGTGGAGAGAAAGTGAATGAGGGAAAATATATCATCTGTGTTTTGGAAGATCTGCGTATAGCGCCATTCAGCTGGAGAAAATATATATTCTTTAATAAAACTGACATCCGGAAAAATGAGGATTGCATATTGCTGCATGAGAAGTCTCACATAGATCACTGTCATTGGATAGACCTGTTGCTTTCAGATGTATTCAGCCTTTTGTTGTGGTATAATCCGTTCGCGTGGAGAGCGCGGCGTCTTGTGAAACTCAACCATGAATTTCAGGCTGACAGCGATGTGATAGCATCGGGGATAGAACCGTATACTTATCAGCGTCTGATTCTTGAAACTGCCATGAACAGAACCGTAATGGGAGTTGCAAATTGCTTCGGCTCCAATAAAAAGGGATTCAGAAAACGGGTTCTGGCAATAGGGCGAACCCGTTCATCACGTAAAACATTGCTCTTATCTTTATGCCTGCTGCCGGCAATGGTGATGGGTATTATGCTTACGTCTTTTACCGTGTCCTCTGACATATTGAATGAGATGGCAGTTACTGAAGTAATCTCCTTGTCAACTTCCTCTGAAAATAATGATGAACCCAGTGCCTCCTCTTTCTTAAATGATGACAGAGAGATGCCTGAGTTTGAGGGGGGAATGAAGAATTTGTATAAGTTCCTTATAGAGAATATGAAATATCCTGAGATTCCTGAGGATGAAGAGGGGAAGGTGCAGAGGGTATATGTCAAATTTGATATAGATGTGCATGGAAATGTGAAGAACATTCGTGTTAAGAAGAATCCTGACAGTGAGTATGCGCAAGAGGCGATGCGGATGATAAAACAAACAAGCGGCAAATGGAAGCCTGCCATAAAGAATGGTAAACCTATTGAAGCCAGTCTTTCCCTTCCTTTTTATTTCACTACGGTAGAAGGGAATTGATTAGCAGCCGGTTCTATTTTTTTGGATCATACTTCTCATCTATCTATACATCCCTTTAATCATGAAATTAGCTTATTTATTATCAATCATACTCATTATTACATTTTCTGCAACAGCTCAGGACAGAAAAAAGGGGCTTGATACGATTGTGAGAAATCTGAAGTTAAAGGAGGTGATGGTTACTGCCAAAAAAATAAAGCAACATGGCGATACTATATCTTATTCTGCAGCCTCTTATCGCTCCGCTGACGACAAAACCCTCCGCGATCTTCTCCGCAAGATGCCGGGCATAGAGGTCAAGGAGGATGGACAGGTGATGTATAACGGTCAATGGATAAAGGAATTTTATATAGAGGGTATGAATATGTTGGGGGATAACTACGGAGTTGCTACCAACAATATAGATGCAAAATCAATAGGCTCCGTGGAGGTGATTGAGAATCATCAGGATGTGAAAATGCTTAGGGGTATTGAGAAAGGGAAAGCGCCTGCCATGAACATAAGGCTTAAAGAGAATGCCAAAGGTGCATGGACTTCCACAGCAAGTATGGCATTGGGTTGCCAGCCCAAGTTCTCCCGTGATATGGAGGCAAACATGATGACATTCAGGAAACGCTCGCAGAATATATCAGTATTCAAGACCGACAACGTAGGAGTGGATCTACGCCAGGATATAAAAGCCACTCCCACTTTCAACTCCTCACTGGGAGGGATGCTTCTGACCCCGGGTAAACCCACATTGGACAATAGGTTTTCCTATCTTAATGATTCCTATAGCCTTACGGTTAATCAGCTTTTTCGGATTAAGGAGAATAATTTTCTTACTTTCAATATCAATTATTTATACGACAAGGAAAAACGATTCACAGATAATATCACCACCTATCTCATTTCCGACAGCACCAGCCATCTCTTCAAAGATAGTAACAGGGCTGCCATGCACCAGCACTTCGCCGGAGTGAACGCTGTCTATAAGGTGAATGGAGATGATGCATATTTAAAGAATACACTATCTGTAAACTTCTCCATCCCGTCAGGGGATGGAAAAGTTGGAGACAATATTACGCAGAATCTGTCGGGGCACTCAATCTCCCTTAATGACGTGTTTGAGTTTAAACATAGGAAGATAGGGGGCGGTTTCGGAGATAGTAAGTTAAGTTTGATGTATGTCGGTAGAAGAGGAGAGCTGGATGTGAGGGAAACAAGTCTTTTCCAAAGACTTGATCAGCACAGATTTCGGTTTAGAGGGACCACTTCGGTAGTGGCGTTCGTTATTCCTTACATGATGTTTAACCTTAATTGTGGCGTTTCGGTTGAAAGGCAAGGTGTAAGTGTTTTCCGCAAAGAGGGTATCCTCAAAGATGGCAGTATTGATGTGTGGACTGCAATAGCAGATCTGACTCCGGACATACTTCTCTATCGGGGTAGGAAGATACAATGTAATATACGCCTCCCTATCGGAGTACTGTATTACAGCTCATCGGAAACCCATCATGATTATCATAAGCCTTATCTTTCGATAAGACCTTCCGTCTACTTATCATATTCTATTACGGATAGATGGAGCTTTATGCTCAATGCCTCGGGAGAGGAAACTGTGCCTGCTGCGCTCTCCATGATGGCGGAGGAATATTATTCCAACTATCGCACTACTTTCTCTAATCGCAATTACGTGGAGATGAGGCCGGACCGAACATTCTCCTTCTTATTCAATGTGGCATATAAGAGTGTGCTGGACATGTTGTTTGCAGATTTTTCCCTATCTTCCAATATGATACGCTACGGAATAAGTTCAGGATACGAGATAAAAGATGGTGAGATTCATTATACGCGCATAGCCAAATCCACCGATCAAAGAAAAATTCAATTCGACCAGAATTTTTCAAAAGGTTTTTTTCGAGGAAATTCAAAAGTGAGTGAAAAGATTGTCGCAGGCACTGTCTGGGGTGATTATTTTATTGGAGATACTTCCCATAGAGGACGTAATCTTTATTTCAAGGGGGGTATTTCCTATAGGAACTCCTTGGCCCGATGGTTAACTTTTAACACAGACAATGAAATAAACCTTACGAAGACGTATACGGACGGAAAGAGCGACGGGAAGATACTCAACGCCTTTTCAAGTGTCTGCTCTTTGTCCATTTCCCCTTTGAAGAGGCTTTCTTTAATTCCTGCTGTGATGTTTTATCACAATAATTATTCCAATGACTATCGAAACAATCTCTTTCTGAACTGCGATGTAGAGTATAGGATAGGGGAGGTAGTGCTGTCTGTAAAGGGAACAAATCTTCTAAACAGTACTGTGTTCAGGCGTTTTTCAGACAATGGCATAGTAAGCCGTTCCAATGAATATCATCTTCGTGGAAGAACTTTAATGTTTGGAATCCGTATAAGGCTCTTTTAATACTTCAAAGTAACCGATATATTAAAACATAATAAATTGATAGTGTCTATGAGATGTTTAATTTTTTCTATTCTTTCCATGGCGTTGCTGGCAGTATGCGGAATGACTGCGCAGATAAGGATAGCCTACGGACTGGAAAGTCCTAATTTCCTGTTAGCCCCTGTCCCAACGGACAAATCGGAAACTCAGGATACGGCATACCTTACCATCACCTATAGCTATCGCTACCGTGCGTCGGAAAAGGATGATTCTTTGAGCAACGAAGATCTCCTTGATCTGCTTATAGGGGAAAATTATAATGCTTTCTACAGCCGTAATCTTCGTGAGCTTGACATAGCGAATACAGAGGAAATTAAGAAGACTATGCTGTTCAAAGTGCCGGAACCTTATTATGTAGGCTGGGATATTCTTAGGAATAATTCCAATAATGAGGAGATAGTCACTAACCGTCTCCCTTTTTCCGAGCAAGTAATAGAGTATGAGGATTCGATGCCAAACCTTATCTTTGCTCCGCTTGAGGAAACAGATAGTGTCATGGGCTATCTTTGTAAGACTGCCATGTGTGATTTTGGTGGTAGACGATGGAAAGTATATTATACGGAAGAGATACCTCTTCCCTACGGACCTTGGAAACTGAATGGTGCGGAAGGACTTATACTAAAAGCACTTGACACTGAAAATAATTTTATTTTTGAGGCAGCCGGACTTACACAGGCTCCTCGTCCGATTCTTCGTTACCAATGGAACAGAAAGCGCATGAGTGTAAGGGAATGGAAGGAATTTGAAAAGGAAATGTATAGGAATGCCGGTATGTTCGTACGCAGTACCGGTGCTCGGGTTCTGATTATGGATAACAGCGAGCGCGGTCATCACCGCTTGAAAGAGGATTGGTCGCAGTATTACAATCCTCTTGAAAGAGATTGATAAATCATTCCGGGACGGCGACTTTTTTATTTGTGTATTTCGGGAAGATTGGCTATTTTTGGAGGCGAAAGCAAGATGAGTAATCCAATTAACAGCTATTTGACCATGAAAAACAGAGTGCTTTTCTTATTATTTTTAATGTGTGGGATTATTTCCGTGGAGTCTATGCGTGCATTGGCAGGCAATAAACGCTATGTGGGAGGAGATATTTCTCTCTTGCCGGTTTATGAGGATGCAGGCGCGAAGTATATTGATCATGACGGAAAACCTATTGCAGATTTAATTCCTTTTTTGAAAAATGAGGGGATGAATGCAATGCGCGTGAGGGTGTTTGTGAATCCTTCCGATTATGCCGAAGAGGATGCAGATCCGAATGCCTGTCAGACTATTGAGAGCGTGATTCCCTTATGTAAAAGAATCAAGCAGGCAGGAATGGCTTTGCTGCTTGATTTTCATTATTCCGACACATGGGCTGACCCTGCTCAGCAGTTTACTCCTAAAGAATGGGCAGACCTGACTGATAAGGAACTGTGTGATGAAATCTATAGATACACACGCGGATCTCTTATGAAACTTAAAGAGGAGGGGATTATGCCGGATTTCATACAGCCTGGAAATGAAATCAGTTACGGGATGTTGTGGGGACCCGTCGGCACTCCCGAGTCAGAGCAGAAAAAGACTTTTCTTGGAAGTGATGCAAATTGGGACAGGCTTGGAAACTTGTTGCGTAATGCTGTAAAGGGATGTCGGGAAGTATGTCCGAATGCTGGAATCGTGCTTCATACGGAGCGAACCGCAGATGTGGAAGTGCAGGATAATTTTTATTCAAGAATGGGAGAGATGAATATTGATTATGATATCATAGGTCTGAGTTATTATCCATATTTTCATGGACCTCTCACATCTTTGGAGAATGCAATATTATCTCTTGAATCAAAATTCAAGGATAAGGAAATAATGGTTGTGGAGACGGGATATTCGTATAAGTGGGAAGTGCCGGGCACGAGCCAGCAGGTAAACTACCCCTATTCGGAGGATGGGCAGAATCAGTTTACCGAAGAGCTTGTTGATATGCTCCGTAAGCATGAAAGGGTAGAGGGGCTTTTCTGGTGGTGGCTTGAATATAATGCCTACGGCACCGCCTTGTCCGGATGGTATAACGCTCCGCTTTTTGATTCTACCAACGGCAAAGCGTTGTTGGCGTTAAAGACCCTTTGCAGTTTTGCTTCCGATGGCACCGGAGTGGTTGCAATTTCTCCGGATAATGCCGACGGGGATATTCTTTATGACTTAACCGGAAGGATGATTAATAGTCCGTCAAAGGGAGTCTATCTATCTCTCAAAAAGAGAAAAGGAGTGGTGATAAAATAAAAAGCAAGATAAAGATTGGAAAAACAATCTTTATCTTGCTTTTTATTCCATAATAGAGGTTAGAGATTGCGGAGGTGTTTTTCCCAGCGCCAGGCTGATTCGAGAGTCTCGTCGAGTGTGCGCTCTGCTTTCCAGCCAAGTTTTTCGTTAGCGAGCGATGTGTCAGCCCAGACAGCAGTAACATCTCCGGCACGGCGTGGCGCAATGCGATAGTTGAGCTTCAGGTTGTTCACTTTTTCGAAAGTGGTGAGAAGTTCAAGCACGGAAACGGGACGTCCTGTTCCTATATTGAAGATCTCATACTTTTCCTCCATCTTATCCTCCGTCATACGGTTGACGGCTGCCACGTGTGCTTTGGCAAGATCTACTACGTCAATGTAGTCGCGCAGGCAAGTGCCGTCAGGAGTTGGATAATCATTTCCGAATACGCTGAGGCATTCCCTGATGCCGGCGGCGGTCTGAGTTACAAACGGCACAAGATTATTAGGAACCCCTCTTGGCAACTCTCCTATCAGAGCGGAGGGATGTGCGCCGACGGGATTAAAGTAGCGCAGAGCAATCCCATACATACCTTCGTAGGCATAGCAGCAGTCGTGGAGAATATCTTCGGCAATCTGCTTTGTATTGCCGTAGGGGGAGGTTGCCGGTTTGCGGAGAGTCTTTTCCGTAACCGGAAGTTCTTCTGCCTCTCCGTAAACAGTTGCTGAAGATGAGAAGAGAATATTCGGACGTCCGAATTCCTTCATCATCTCAAGGATATTCATAAACGAACCCAGATTATTCTGATAATACATCAGCGGTTTCTCCACCGATTCCCCTACCGCCTTGAATGCAGCAAAATGTATGACGGAATCAAACTGATATTTTTCAAAGACAGAGCGGAGAGCATTTTTATCGCAAGTGTCTACAATTTCGAAGGGAATTTTTTTCCCGGTGATTTTCTCCACCCCCTCTACGGCATTACGGTCAGAGTTGGAGAGATTGTCAATGATGATTACATCATAGCCGGCATTTATGAGCTCTACGGCGGTATGTGAGCCTATATAACCGGCACCACCGGAGATAAGGACAGTTTTTTTTGCAGACATGGGGTATGAATAAAAATTAAGAAATCAATGAATTAAGATGGGAGGAGACGAAAAGTGCGCCTATGGTGAGGCGTTGCTCCCAACCGCGCGATAGCTTCCCGATGTGCTTTGGTCGGATAACCTTTGTTGACTTTCCAGTCATAACCGGGGAAATCTTCAGCAAGTTTATCCATAAGTTCGTCGCGGTGGGTCTTGGCAAGGATGGAGGCTGCTGCAATCGACATATATTTGGCATCACCTTTCACTACAGTAGTGTGAGGGATGTCATTATACGGCTTGAAGCGGTTGCCATCCACTATTATATGCTCCGGACGCAATGAGAGCATATCGAGCGCCCTATGCATTCCTTCAATGGAAGCATTCAGGATATTAATCTCGTCTATTTCCTCCGGCGACACCATTGCCACTCCCCATGCCAGAGCATTTTTCTCAATGACAGGGCGCAGGGCAGCGCGTTTTTTCTCCGAAAGCTTCTTGCTGTCGTTGAGTTCCGGACAAACGAATCCGGGGGGAAGGATAACAGCCGCACAACAGACAGGACCGCACAGACACCCTCTGCCGGCTTCATCGCAACCGGCTTCCACAACATTTGGAGCGAGGAAAGGAAGAAGCATGGCGGGAGATTATTTATGACGGGAGATGATGTAGGAGAACAGGTCAAGGAACGACTGTCTCCATTCGTTGTCCGGATAAACTGAAATAATTTTTGCAGCTTCAGCTTCCATTTCACGCATCCTTGAATAAGCGTATTCAATGCCTCCTTTCTCTTTTGCAAATTGAATAAGGGTGGCAATCTCTTCATTTGTAAGATTCCCTCGTCTTAGAATTTCTTTCATTTCCTCCGAAGAACTGTCGGGAGCAGTTTGAAGGGCATAAAGAAGAGGGAGTGTTACCTTGCCTTCCCGAAGGTCATTGCCCGTCGGTTTCCCGATTGATGAATCATCCGAGAAATAATCAAAAATATCATCCTTTATCTGGAAGCAAAGCCCGAGCAATTCAGCGAAAGCCACAAGAGGCGCATACTGTTCGGGAGTGGCTCCGGCAGCCTCAGCCCCCATCTTGACACAGTTCATAAAGAGCGACGCCGTCTTTTTACGAATCATCGTGAGATAGCTTTCTTCATCGAAAAGATGATCGCGGACATTGCAAATCTGGTGGATCTCTCCTAAAGAAAGTTCTTTCCCGAGGTCGGACAGAGCAGAGATTATTTCGATATTATGAGTGCGTATGCCGGCAGAGAGAGCGTTCGATACGAAATAATCACCCACGAGAACAGCGATATGATTCCCCCAAATGGAATTTACAGTGGCCTTCCCACGACGTAAAGATGTTTCATCCACCACATCGTCATGAATAAGGGAGGCATTGTGAAGCATTTCGAGAGCAGCCCCCGCGTGGAGCACATGTTCATTTACATTGCCGAAAAGAGCCGCTGCAAGAATAACCATAATGGGTCTTATCTGTTTTCCCTTAACCTGAAGATAATTGGTCACGACCTGATTCATCAGGTCGTTTTCTGTAAAAAGCGACTGATGTATTATGGCGTTCATTTCCTGAAGTTCACGCCTGAGTCTGGATTGAATGAGGTTAAGATGATCCATATTTCAGTGCAAAATTAATAAAAACTCTGCAACTGCGATATTAAATAAGGATTAATTTGTTAATTTAGCGGAAAAATTATGACCATGAAGGAAAAACGACTGTTTCTTTTAGACGCATACGCGCTGATTTTTCGTGCTTACTATGCCTTGATAAAGATGCCTCGCCTTACTCAGGGGGGATTCAATACATCTGCCATATTCGGTTTTGTCAACACTCTTGAGGAGGTGCTTCGTAAGGAACACCCCACACATCTTGCCGTGTGTTTCGATCCTCACGGACCCACATTCCGCAGTGAAGCCGATGCAAGCTATAAGGCACAGAGGGAGGCGATGCCGGAAGATATCCGACTGTCAGTGCCTATCATCAAAGAGATAATCAAGGCGTATAACATTCCAATTCTTGAAGTAGAGGGATTTGAAGCCGATGATGTCATAGGAACAATGGCGAAAAGGGCGGAAAAAAGAGACTTTACCACCTATATGATGACTCCCGATAAGGATTTCGGTCAATTGGTGAGTCCGGGGGTACTTCAATACAAACCCGCTTATAGAGGACAGGATTTTGAACTCAGAGGCGAGGAGGAGGTGTGTGCCCGTTATGGAATCAGCCGGACGGAGCAGGTGATTGATCTTCTTGCCTTGATGGGGGATAAGGTAGACAATATCCCGGGATGTCCGGGTGTGGGTGAGAAAACGGCGATTAAGCTCATTCAGGATTTCGACAGTGTGGAAAATCTGCTTGCCAATACTTCCAGTCTGAAAGGGGCTTTGAAGAAAAAGATAGAGGAGAACACACAGCAAATAAAAGACTCTTATTTCCTTGCCACCATCCGCACCGATGTGCCCATTGATGCCGAGCCGGAGGAACTGTTGGTTCGTCAGCCCGATAAGGAGAAACTGTTTGCAATCTTCAAGGAACTTGAATTTAAAACCTTGCGTGAGCGGGTTGAGAAAAGGTTACGCGAGGAGAGAGGAGATAGTTTAAGCAAAGCCGTACAGCCGGGTACAGGTCAGCATTTTCCGACCTCATTGTTTGACATGGAGGAGAATGAAGGGGAGGGCGGAGAACAGGTAGCGCCTGTTGCTGAGATGAAATGGGAGATCATAGAGAATATGGAGTCTCTTGACAGGGTATCCGGAAAATTTATTGCTGCCGAAAGATGCGGCGTGGCTTTTGTGGCAGAGGGGGAAAACGACATGGAGGCGGAGATAAAGGGGGGCGCGTTGGCATTGAGCGGTTCAGAGGCATATTTCATCCCGGCTGCCTTCACGGAGGGGATGGGATTTATTCTCGACATTATGGCAAAAGAGGATATTAAGAAGATTACGGCACAGGCAAAACGCGATTATGTTCTTGCCCACCGTATGCGAAATGATGATGTGGAACCGCTTGTGAATTATTTCGACATAACGCTTGCTCATTATCTCCTTCAGCCGGAAATGCGCCACGCTACTGATATCCTTGCCACCCAATATCTCAACATTACCCTCCCGCCGGAGCCTGTGTTTAGTGTAAAGAGAGGGGGAAAGGCAGTTGCTTCCACTCGGGAGGCGATTGCGGAATGGGCAGCTTCATACGCTTGCGCGGCAATGCGACTGGAGGCTCCTTTAAAGAGAGATCTTGAGCAGGAGGGGATGACCTCGCTCCTTTATGATGTAGAACTCCCTCTGGCTGCAGTCCTTGCCAGAATGGAGATAACGGGAGTCAGAATTGATGTCAAGGCGTTGAATGAGGCGGCGGATAATCTTGAACAGCGTCTTCATACTCTTGAAGAGGAGATTTATGAAATCGCAGGCGAGGAATTTAATGTCGGTTCGCCTGCAAAAGTCGGTGAGGTGCTCTTCGACAAGCTCGATCTTGAACCCAAGCCTAAGAAGACGAAGACGGGACAGTATTCTACGAGTGAGGATATGCTTGAAAAAGTGGCTGGAAAGAATCCGATTGTTGGAAAGATTCTTGAATACCGTCAGTTGAAGAAACTCCTCACAACTTACCTCACCGCACTCCCGGCAGCAATCAATCCGTCGACAGGCAAGGTTCATACCGTCTACAATCAATCCGTAACCGCTACGGGGCGCATATCCTCCTCCTCGCCTAATCTTCAGAATATCCCTGTAAGGGAGGATCAGGGGAGAGAGATCAGACGAGCATTTATTCCGGATAAGGGAGACCTGTTTCTTTCGGCGGATTACTCACAGATTGAACTTCGCCTTGTGGCTGATTTCGCCGATGATGAGACAATGCTTGAGGCGTTCCGCAACGGCGATGATATTCATGCCATAACAGCCGCAAAAATATATCATAAGGACAAGGAAGAGGTTTCTGCCGATGAGCGACGTCATGCAAAGACTGCGAATTTCGGAATCCTTTACGGAATTTCTGCTTTCGGACTCGCTTCCCGTCTCGGCATACCTCGAGGAGAGGCGAAAGAATTGATAGATAATTATTTTGCCACCTTCCCTACCATCCATAGATATATGCACGATTCGGTGGAAAATGCGCGTGAACATGGTTTCGTCTCCACTCCTATGGGGAGAAAGCGCCGCTTGCCTGACATCAACAGCAAGAACCCGGTAGTAAGGGGTTATGCCGAGCGAAATGCTGTCAATGCACCTATACAAGGAGCTGCTGCTGACATAATAAAGGTAGCGATGGTGGATATAGATAGGAAAATGCGGGAGAAGGGGATGAAATCTAGAATGATCATGCAGGTGCATGATGAACTGAATTTTAATGTAGTTCCCGAGGAGTTGCCCGAACTTCAGAAAATAGTGGTGGAAGGTATGGAGCACGCCTACACGGGTAGAGTGGTGCTTACCGCCTCCTGCGGCGTGGCGACAAACTGGCTGGACGCCCACTAAGATGTCGTCAGGAGGGGAGATAAAGGGAGGCAAGTTTTTCTATGAAATTTTGCCACGTTAGGGATTGGTTAAAGGTGTCGAGAGCATGTTGACCCATTCTTTCGCGTAGTTCAGGGTCGTTTGCAAGCTTGCGCATTGATTCGGCAAGAAGATTGACGTTGGCGGGAGGGATAAGGAAGCCTTCCCGCCCGTCTGTTATATATTCCGGTTGAGCGCCGTTTGATGAGCATATTTGGGGCTTCCCACACGCCATGTATTCAATATTGGAAAGACCGAATGCCTCTTCAGCCAGAGAGGGTAGCACTCCGAAATCCGCTTCCTGAATCAATTGCAGGGGATTGGGAGTATATTTATACCAGTCTATTTTGTCCATTACCCCTCTTGTAATGGCACGTCGTCGCAGGCGGTCAACATAGTCCGGGGTGCCGCTGCCGACTATTCTGAGTCTCATCCTCTCATTCTTCAGCATTGCCATGGCATCAATAAGAGATTCCAAACCCTTCCCTTGGAGAATAGGTCCGTGGAACATGGCTGTAACCGGTCCTTTGGTTTCATTCTTAAGCGGGAGTCCGTCGGGAAGATAGATGCTGTTGTGCAGGATGTGCAGTCTTTCCGGAGGGAAGGGGAGCTGACGATTATGCCATGCCGAAATGAAGCGATCGGCAGCAAGTTTAGACACGCAGATAATCGCATCAAGATTTCTGTAAATTCGGCGGAAAAGGGCACTGTCAAGCCCTTTCTTCACCTTATGGCGCGTAGCCACTATTCTAACGTCTTTTCTTCCGGCGAGTTTTCGCGCCACAAGAGCGGTGAAGGCATTACGGAAACCGTGGGCATGAATAATGACTTTTTCTCCGCGACTTTTCTTTAATGCACCTGTCAGGCAGCGAATGCTTGCAAAATCAAGCATTCCGGCGAAAGGGGCGTGCAAAAGCTCTACACCCTCCTTTTCGAAAAGTGCGTCTACAGCCTTGGCACCGCGTGTTACGGCGGCAACCCTCCATCCGGAGTTGACGAAATGGCGACAAATATCAAGCGCATAACGTTCTACTCCTCCCCAGCGATTGGCTGTCAGGATATGAATAAGGGTCGTAGTGGAAGGCATTTCAATTTGTGGCAGTCAGCATCACCTTTATGTTGACACTTGGCAGATGGAGATAAGAGCCGATGAGTTTGTCAACGAGTTTCCCCTTGTAAGTGATAATTCCTGCCTGGACGCCCGGTGTTGAGGCAAGCATTGAGTCCATTCCTCCCTTTATGATTGTCTCATCAAAGAAATTGACGAGAACATTGGAGAGCGCCATGGCAACCGTTCTCGGAACTGAGATTGACGGGTGGGTCTCCTCGAAGTTAAGGACGTAGACCGAATCTTTAAGGGCTACAGAGAGTTTTTTGGGAAATTCAAAGGCTCGCGTGCAGTTCCCGATAAGAATTACATCCGCACTCTTCACTTTATTGAAGAGCACCTTCGGATGAATTGCAATAGTGTTGAGCTTGTCTCCGCACAATTGCCTTGCTACCTGAAGGGCGGAGATATCATTATTCATAAGGGTTACGTATGCCCCGCTTGCCATAGCAGCCTTGGCAGCTGAATAAACCACTGTTCCATCTCCTATTATGAGCACTTCGCAGGGATTGATTCCGGCAACTCCGGCAAGGAGCACCCCTTTGCCTCCTCCGACGTATGATAAAAATTCCTGAGCATAAATCACTGCAGCCCTGCCGTCGATTTCATCAACAATATTTGCAAACACAGGCTCGTCGTTGTAGCTGAGCATATTATCCAGACAGCCTATGGTGAGCCTGAGTTCAAGGGCAGTCTTGATGACTTCCCTGTCAAACAGTTCACGGGAAGTCATTGTCAGCAGGGTCGCCCCCTTTCTCATTTTCTTCAAGTCAGCTGTTCTCAGCGGCTGATAGGAAAGCACAATATCAGCCTTGAGAGCCTCCTCACGTGAGACTGTCTCCACACCATATTCCTCGTATGCCGAATCCGGGAAGCTTATGTCTGTGGCAGCGCCCGATTCCATAAGCACCCTGATGTTGGATGATGTCAGTAATCCGGAGCCTTCCGGGGTTAGAAGGAATCGGGTTTCATCCGTATCTGCGTAATTGGCAACCAGGCCAACTGTCATTGATGCCTTTTTCTCCTCTATCACAACAGGGTCGAGTTGTGGATTCAGGTGGAGATGGTCGTTATTGAGGTGATCGTTCATTTGGAGTTAATTTGAGAAGTGTTTCACAAAATTAATACAAAGGATTTGTATTCGCAACTTCAAAATCAAAAAACTAAGAAATCAGACTGTGCGAGAAAGTCTTCAATATTTGAATCAATCTGTCGGCGGTCTTCAAGCGAATCGCTTTGCCAGGAATGTTTCGCCTTGGAATAAAACGGTTCTCGGGCTTTAAGCTGGGAGTCAATAATCTCACGTATCTCCTCATCAGTGTGGCCCGCCAGAAGGGGTCTTTTCTCACGTTTCCTTATCAGACGGCTGAAAAGAGATTCTTTAGATGCACAGAGCCAGAGGGTGTTGCCATGCTCATTCATAAAGTCCATATTGTCGAAGAAACATGGAGTGCCTCCTCCGCATGATACTATCACATCGTCGATCTCTGCTACTTCCCTGAGCATGTCTCTTTCAATCTTTCTGAATCCTTCCTCCCCGTGCTGTGCGAAAATCTCGCGCACTGTTGCATGGAAGCGTTGTTCGATATAGAAGTCAAGATCAATGAACTGCAACCCTGTGGCTGCAGAAAGGGCTTTCCCGAAAGTAGTTTTGCCGGAGCCCATGTATCCTATGATGAAGAGTGGTTTCATAAATTTTTTTACCGAAGTGAATCGTCCGTAGCCGGACTGTTTGTTTCTATGGAATCATTATAAGCAGGAGAGGCCTTCAGACTCCTCAGTCGGGAAAGACGGGATGCTTTAAGCCGTGAAGAGTTTGATACAGTGTTCCTGCGCGATGGCGGGAGAGAAGTTATGAATCTGTTCCAGCTTTCCGCCTCTGAGATGAGCATGGAGAGGATGAGGTCTGCACGCTGCCGCAGGTCCTGCCGGCGGTTTTTAGCCGCGAGTGTGTATAGGAGGGTTGCCATTCGTTCTCCCTCATGAAAAATTGAATCACCAATTGAGGCATCTCCGGGAGGATAAAATTCAAGCGGGTAGGCATTCTCTATGTCATCAAGAAGTGCAGCTGCCCGGACAGCATCGGAAGAGGCGATACGCTCTGCCGTTGCCACTAGTTCCCCTCTGCGCTGTCTGACCATCTCATGAAGCAGAGGATCGGCATAACGGGGATGAGAGGGTGTGGGGCGCCCCGGATTGTCAAGGGCGCTCGGATGAGTGTAGGGTGAATATACGAAAGAATAGGAGTCCTTGCGGACAGCAGGGAGAATAGGGCGATATATATCCGAACGACAGCGATTGATGAATCTGAGGGGAATAGGATCGGGCATCTGAAGAGAAGATGCAAGAATGTCAAGAATCATCAGTTTTCGGAAAGGTATGTATCTGCCCCCTCCGGCAAACTCATTCAGATTCAGCAGGAGGGTATCGGCGGCAGTAGCCCCCGGAATAACCACGCGTGAATGTCGGAATGTCGGGGCTCCATCCTTGTCTGCATATAAGGCATGGAGAGCGTCAATAAGAGGGATGGGGACAGTGTCGGCATCCTCGGCAATACGAGTGAATGCGAATGCCCCGTATGCAATGTCTTCAGGTCGTGCGGTAATCGGAAGATTTCCCTGACGCATCAGGTTGACAACATAGTCAGGGAGTGAAAGATAGGTAAGATCAATGACACAATGCTTTTTTCCTATTCCCATGGTTTCTTGTGTAAACCAAAGGGGGAAGGTGTAATTATCGCCTTGAGAGAAGATCACGGAAGCGGGCATTGCCTCCAACATGTCTGAAGTGAGATGCAATGGTTCGCCTCTTTCGCGACGATCGTGATCGTCAAAATTTTCTACAAAGAGAAGAGCAGGAGAGAGGGTTGCCAAGATAATGCCCGGCAACGCTTTCCCTATCGGGAAAAGCTTCACAAAAATCAATGACCCTTTTGCCACACCACACCCTATCCAGAATGCAAACACAGCGTATGAGACAAGGAATGAGTAGTCGCGCTCACGCGGTTCGTCGGGAGTCTGATTCAGATAGACAACAATGGCGAGGCCGGTCATCAGGAAAAGCAGAGATGAGAGAAGTGCCCAGCGTTTACCGGCTTTACCTTTCCTGCAAAGAGCCACAATTCCGAAAATGCCGATTATAAAGGGAATGGCGTAATAGACATTGCGTCCCTTGTTCATCATTCCCTGCTCGGGCGGAAGGAAATTTTGATTTCCAAGCATGGCATTGTCTATGAATGAAAATCCGGTGATGACATTGCCATGTTCAATCTCGCCTGTGGAGGGGATATCATTCTGACGCCCTATGAAATTCCATCCAAGATAGCGCAGATACATGTATCCCACCTGATAGGCGAGAAAGTAACGAAGATTCTGAAGATATGTGGGACGATATGCCACGCTCTTTACCCTTTTGCCATCATTCCCGATTTTGCCGACAGGGTGTCCGAGGGAATCGAGAGTAGCGGATACCTCCACTTTGGTCATTGTTTCTTCCGTCATTCCTGCCCAATCGCCATAACTTTCGATATGAGAGGGAAGGGAGGAGGTGATTCTCGGAAGCCACATGTTTAGTTCGGGAGTTGTAACTGACCGATAAGAATAGTCTGCAAGAACATATCCCGGCTTCCCGGAGGAAAGCAATTTGTAATTTTCGGCGTCTTCCTTATTTGAAATGAATCCGCTTCGGTAGCCTAATCGTCCTTCCGGATGGGCAAGGACATAGCGGGGTTTCCTTTTGTCAAGCACTATTCTGCTATAGACGGGCGTATCCCTTCCTTCCTGATAATCCTCTTTCAGCAACGCCTTGCTGAAAGGTGTGGGTCCGTAAAGGAGTGGAGTTGAACCGTACTGATCTCTTGCCAAGTAGGAGGAGAGGGCGAAAATATCAGTGGGGGCACCTTCATTCATGGGGGGAGCGGCATATCCCCTGATGAGGATAAGAGCGAAAGATGAGAATCCGAGCAGGATGAATGCTACGCACCATCCGGCGGTTGCGACCATGCGCCGCGAGAACAGAGGATAAGCCAAAGCAGAGGCAGAAATCACTGAAAGGATTATGGCTATGATGGTATGGTCGCTAAACAGAAATATTCCGGAGAGAAAGATGAGCAGAAAGTAAAGGAGGGATGCGATGTTTCGATGCTTGTAGATATAGGTAATGTTAGGAAGTGTGAGGCAGAAAAGAATAATTATAAGTGTGGCGTAAATCAATACTCCGGAAAATAGAGGCATACCTAACTGATTTACAGAGATAATCTCAAATCTCCCGGCTAAATAGAGCGTGCCGTTCATCATTCCGAAAAGAATGAGAGCCACTCCGCCGCAACCTCCGATAAAGGCGAGGGAAGCGCCTGTGAAGTTTCCTCCCTGTGGGTGAAACCGAAAATAGATGACGAGAGAAATTACAGGTATTATAAGGAGGTTGAGCTGATGTACGCCTAATGACAGCCCCATAATATAGGCAATGAGGATGAGCAGACGGCTTCGTGCACCGGCAGTAGGGGCAACCCACCATCTTACAAGGAGCCATAGCGATAGAAGGGATAAGAATGCCGACATGGCATATACTTCGGCTTCTACTGCAGAAAACCATACGGAATCGCAGAAGGCAAAGGAAAGGCCGCCTGCCAAAGCAGAAAGAACCGGAATGAACCGATGCCTTTTCCCGGCAATCACAGCCCCTCCCAACCATGACAGCCTGGAAAGAAAAAATGCTGCCAGTGCGGTCATCAATCCGCTTGCCAGATTAATTGCAAATGGGTGAGTCGCCTGAGGAAGAGGAGAGGTGATCACGCGCATCGCCAGCATCCATATCGGATTGCCGGGGGGATGGCCTACTTCAAGTCGGGAGGCACAGGTTATATATTCCGGGCAGTCCCAAAAGGAGGCGCTTCGGTCGGCAGTCAGGATATAAATCAGCAATGAGATAGCGAATACGGCAAAAGATGACCATTGCCGGGAGCGTGCGCCGGAGGCAATGATTTCGGAGAGGTAGTTATATGTATGTTGTTCACCATTCATTATCTCCGGATAGCTTTATCAAGCATTTTATGTTTCACCATCATCCTCATCCATGTGGGAGCCATCCCTACAAAGAGAATTGAGATACGGTTGATGAATCCGTTTATATATTGCATCTTTCCTCTTAAAAGACGGTCGATTGCTTTATGAGCGAATTTCTCCGGACGCGCCACTGCCCCGAGAAGCAGGGCAATACGCATGAGGTGAGGAGGCAATCCGAAAAGGTCGGTAGCTATTCCTCCCGGACAAGCAACCATCACCTTCACCCCCGTATCACGCAATTCATAGTGTAAGGCTCTTGTGAAGACCCTTATGTAGGCTTTTGAAGCTGCGTATAGTGCAATGCCGGGCATTGGCATCCAGCACGACATGGACGACATGTTCAGCAGGTAGCCTCTTCCGATAGCCCCTCGTCTGCGCACAAACTCCCTTGACAGGAGGGTAACAGTCCGTATATGAAGCTCTGTAAAGGTATCAATCTTTTCGGGAGCCGTCTCAGCCACGGGGCGGAAAGAGAAAATTCCTGCATTGTTTATCAGAATCTCCGGCACGAGGGAATGAGAGTCGCAAAAGCGGAACACTCTTTCGGCGGCATCTTCACGCGTAAGGTCGTATTGGAGCCGGAAAACCTCTATGTCCGCCGGGAGAGAGTCTGCCAGCATGTCAAGCGCCTTGGCATTAAGGTCTACAAGCAGCAGGGAGCAGCCGCGAGAGGCGAGTTCACGGGCAAATGCTTTCCCTATTCCTCCGCACGCTCCCGTGATAATGGCAAGGCGGCCGGAAATGTCGTATCTTCCACTCATTGCGCTTAACGATTCTTAATGCGTTCAATCTCCTTTCTAATGCGTGGAGGGAGATCGTCAAGATGCTTATGACAAGCCATCTCCCGGGAATACATCCTCGCTATGCAGTAGTTGACATGGTCGCATCCGCAGCGATGATGCTCCTCCTCCTTCATGCGGTTGACGAAGTCCGGCTCATTAAGGAGAGCGCGTCCCATCTGAATAAAGTCGAATCCTTCGTCAAGCACTTTCTCTGCCCCGTCACGACTTACCACTCCTCCGACATAAACCAAAGGAAGTGACAGCCGCTCGCGGAAAAGCTTTGCCATCCGGAGGAAATATAATTCTTCAAAGGGTACTTTAGGAATCATATACTTTCCAACCATCCTGACTCCATATTTAAGCCATAGCTGCTTCATATAGTAGGTCATGGAATAGATTGGCATCTCGCCACGCATAACATACATGGGGGCTTTGCTCACGAATCCTCCCGACAGGACAAGAGCGTGAACTCCGAGGCGCTGAAGTTCCTCACCTACAAGCAGGCATTCATCAGTCTGCATCCCTCCCTTGAAGCCGTCGTTCATGTTCATCTTCACGAGGACGCCCATATCCGATCCGGCGGCTTTCATAACCTCCTCGATACATTCCTGCATGAAGCGCATTCTGTTTTCAAGGCTCCCACCGTATTCGTCTTTTCGCCGGTTGGTATAGGGAGAGAGGAATTGTGAAATAAGGTAGCCGTGCCCGGCATGGACCTCCACACAATCGAATCCGGCATCACGGGCTGTGCGTACGGCATCTCCGAAACAGAGCGCCATCTCCTTAAGCTCATCTTTCCTCAGGCCTCTGCAGAAGGTTGGAGAATATAGGTTGAATCCTGTGGAGGCGCCGACCGGAGTTCCGCCGGCAGTAGAACGGTGGGTCATGTTGCCGCAATGTCCGATCTGAATGGAGGCCTTGGCTCCCCGGGAGTGAATGCCGTCGGTTATTTCACGAAGGTCGGTAACAATTTCAGGTCGGAGCCACAATTGTGTTTCGAAAGAGAGAGCGCTTCGGCATATTCCGGCGTAGGCGAGGGTAGTCATTCCGACCCCCCCCTCTGCTACGCTCCAATGATAGTCGCGCAGTTGTGCCGTTGGGTTATTGTCTTTACCCATGCCTTCGAAGGCTGCCGAACGGATGGTGCGGTTGCGAAGTTCTACCGGTCCGATATAAGCGGGGGTGAATAGTTTCATTATTCAGTCAGGTGGAAATGGTTATGTGAATTATAATCAATAGATGAATGGCAGGATATATTTCCTTCCAAGAGATGAGTATGTCTCCCCGAATTCATCGACATATCGGGAATGAAGCGTGCGGGCGCGTGGAGCAAGATTAGCAAAAGTCCACAATACGAATACCACACCGGGGAGCGACCAGGTGAGGATTGCAAAGCCTGTCCATTCCGTCAGTTCACCGAAATAGTTGGCGCCTGTTACATAGCGGTACATCCCCTTACGTGGAATATAATGTCGGGTATCACCCGGTTTCCTTAGATTCCTTACCACATGGTCAGAGTGGATATTTATCGCCATTCCCAGAAAAAAGATGACGCTTCCAAGTATGAAGAGGGGCGACATGAGCCAGTCAGCCGGATAGCGGTCAGGGGGAGCTACAAAGAAGAGCCAGCCTCCGATCATGTAAGCATTAATTGTGTTGAAAATTATTCCCATGCCGGCAATTGCCCAGGGCATACGGCTTTTCCCTCTCATCAACAGCGGGAAGATAAACGACCGTTGGAAATAATGGAGCAGGAACAGCGAAGCCATCACAGCAGGAGCAATCTCCCCTTTGCGCGGAGAGAAAGCCCATATCAGCGCCATGCAAATAAAAGCGGGCGTTTCCATGCATATCCATCCGATTTTGTTATTTACGGAGGGTCCCCACTTTCGGGAATAGGTCATGCCGTAGGCGGCTTCTACTTTGTGGAGGGCGATAAAGACTATGACGGCAAGGAAAGCCATGACTCCGACCACTGTATAGTAGAGCTCTAAATTAAAAATCTGTCTCATAATCTTACCACAGATTTATGACGGTGAGGGCTTTCAATTTATAAGGGCAATTGGAAGATAAAGAGTTGAGGAAAGGACTCCTAATACAAAGGAGACGATTATCCATATCTGGGCATTCTCAGAAGAACGCTTTGCCCCCTCTATGTCTCCGGAATAATATTTGGTGGACACCTGTGAGGAATAGATTATAGCAACGATTCCCGGAATCATGCAGCAAAGCACCGTTATTACAACCGACCAGACCAAATAGGATGGCGGCATCTTCTCCTGATTTTTCTCTGCAGCCTGAGGATTGTTGGGAGTGGGAGTCGTAGGTTGAGCATATACGGGAGCGGAAGAAGAGGACTGAGTCCCTGGAATAGGAGGGGGAACCTCGCGAAGATTGTTTTCATTATAATCTATCTTGAGAGTCCTTGCCCATTCCTCATCTATTGAGACAGGTTCTTTTGGAGTAGGGATTGCAGGATGTGATTCCTCTTTAAAAACAGCCACAACTTCACGCGGAGCCTCCTCCTCAGAGGAGATATTAAACGAGTCTAAATTGCCGAATGAGTTCTCATCCGTCTCTTCAGATTCGGGCTCGACCCAATTTTCAAGAGCAATTTTATCCACTCCTTTTTCAATTAAAGAATTCAGCACGCCCTCTTTCCCCTCCTTCCATTCCTCCTTGGAGAAGAGCATGACAGAGGAGTCTATTTTACTGATCTCTTCAAGTGTGGCAGGAGAATCCGCTATAACCGCTTCCACTCTGATTCGGTTTCCCTCATTGAAAAGGGAGATTACACGCCGGGTTGCAGCAGGATCGCCGGAAACGAATATCGCTATTTTTTTCATTTGCTCATTTTTATATATATTCCACAAAATTAGATATTTTTTTGGAATTTTTCATTAATATATGGTTTAAAGTTTTTATGTTGACGCATAATTTTATGATTTTATTAAAAACAGAATCCCTTGAATAAGTGGAAATCCGGACGGCTGAAAGGATTAATAATATTTTTCAGGTTTTGATAATCAATCGGAAATTAGTAATTTTGCAATATCATCATTGAGAGCATAATGTCTGTTTTCAACAAAAAGGAAACGATTAATCTCTATATCCATATTGAATGAAAGATCTCTTTTTGTTTATCCGGCGCTTTGCCGGTCCGTATAAATGGAATATTGTCTGGAGTGTGATATTCAATTTCCTGACAATGTTCTTCACCATCTTCTCATTTGCTTTTATCATGCCGATTCTCAAGATTCTTTTTAATCTTGACGACACTCGTTATGAATTCATGCATTGGGGGGAAAAAGCGTTTCATGAGGTATTGATAAACAACTTCTATTGGTATGTCTCAGGTCTGATTGAGCGTATAGGTGCTTCTCCGACACTTGCACTCATGGCGCTGGCTCTGGTTGTGGCAACTTTCATAAAAGTCATTACCGCCTATTTCAGCGAATATTTCACCATTCCATTGAGAAACGGAGTTGTCAGGGACATTCGCAATAAAATGTATGCAAAAATAGTCTCTCTTCCGATCGGTTTCTATACCCATGAGCGAAAGGGCGACATAATGTCAAGAATATCAGGAGATGTTACTGAAATAGAGGTCTCTGTGGCATCCTCCCTTGCAGCCTTGGTAAAGAATCCTATTCAGGTGATCGGCTATCTCGCCGTGATGCTTATAATGAGCTGGAAACTCACATTGTTTGTCTTTGTTCTTCTCCCGATTGCCGGTGGAGTAATGGGTGCCGTAGGAAAGAAACTGAAAGCCACCTCCCTGAAAGCCCAGGAGATGCTCGGCACTATTCTCTCCACCACCGAGGAGACTATCGGTGGCTTAAGAGTCATAAAGGCTTTCAATGCCGAGAAACAGATGGAGAAACTTTTCGATAAAGAGACCGACACCTATCGGCGCCTTAACAATTCATTTCAGCGGCGTTATTCTTTGGCGCATCCTATGAGTGAATTTTTAGGCACTCTTGCGGTGGCTATAGTCCTGTGGTATGGAGGTACGTTGATACTTGCCGGGGACGCCTCGATTGATGCTCCCGGCTTTATATACTATATGGTGATCTTCTACAGCATCATCAATCCGGCAAAAGAATTGTCGAAAGTGTCATATACTCTGCAGAAAGGTATGGCATCCCTACAGAGAATAGACAAGATTCTTGCAGCCGATAATCCAATTAAAGATGCCGCGAATCCTGTCGAAATCAATCGCAAAGAGACGCAGAGCAGCCATATCCGCCTGAAGGATGTAACATTCAGTTATGACGGGGAGAGAGATGTGTTGAAAGATATAAATCTTGATGTAAAGCCGGGAATGACCGTAGCGCTTGTCGGACAGTCCGGGTCGGGAAAATCCACTCTTGTTGACCTTATCCCCCGGTTTTGGGATGTAGATAAAGGAGAGGTTTCAGTGGATGGTCATAATGTCAGGGATTATCGTGTGGCGGATCTCCGTTCTCTGATGGGGAATGTCAACCAGGAAGCAATTCTTTTCAATGATACTTTCTATAATAATATTTCCTTCGGCGATCCCGATGTTACAAAAGAGGAGGTTGTGGCTGCCGCTAAGATTGCGAACGCCTACGATTTCATTATGGAGACCGAGGATGGCTTCGACACTATGGTAGGCGATCGCGGGTGCAGATTGTCGGGGGGTCAGAGGCAAAGGATCAGCATTGCAAGGGCAGTATTGAAAAATCCTCCTGTCCTTATTCTTGATGAAGCTACCTCAGCCCTTGACACGGAGAGCGAACGCCTTGTTCAGGAGGCTCTGGAAAGATTGATGAAAGACCGCACGACATTGGTCGTAGCGCATCGCCTCAGCACTATAGCCAATGCCGACATGATATGCGTTCTCAATGAGGGTGAGATAGTGGAACGTGGCACCCATGATGAGCTGATTGCCCTTAACGGTCATTACCGCCGTCTGGTAGATCTTCAGCAAGTGTGAGGGGGATTAAGGATTAAGAATTAAGAATTAAGGATTAAGAATTAAGGATTAAGGATTAAGGGGAGTGGGGATAGAGTAAAATAAATAACTTAATATAAACATTTAAGAGATGAGAAAATTATCAGTTTTAGGACTATTGTCGCTATTCCTATGCCTTTGCGCATGCGGAGGAAAGCAGAGTGAGAAAACCGAGACAGCAGGAGTGGATGATGCGGAATTTTATGCTACTCAGCCGATAAAAAGCGGTGAATATTATGCCGTAAGGTATGACATTGAGGGTGAGAATGCCCGTAAAGGCGCTTTTGATGGAAGAATTATGGCGTCTTTATCTCCCGAATTGTCCGCACTGTATGTGTATGAGAATGGCAACCGCACCAAAATCGATTATAAAGTGATTTTAGACAAGCCTTTCGAGAAGGGAGATAGCGGCATATATCGTTCGGTGGATAAGAAAGGACTGCCCGTAACCATCTCAACCGACAGCATCTATATCTTGACCTTTGAAAAGGGCAAGGAGAAAATTTCGATAGGCTTCGAATCAAAGGCAAAGAATGAGGCGACTGCATTCGAGATGCAGCAAAGGATAAATGAGAAAGTAAAGGGATAACCCTCATATATCTATAAACAGGACACCGGATTCAATCCTTGCAAGGATTGAATCCGGTGTCCTGTTTATTACAAATTCAGCCTATCTTATTTCTGAGTGCCTTTTCTGCCGTTTTCAAGGCGATTGTATGTGCGGAGAGCTTCATTCCTTACACTCTTGGAGCGTTTTTTATCCTTGCTCATTTTCAGAGCCACCTCGCTTATGTCAGGGCGACGGAAGGAATTTCTGAACCATCCCAAAGCCTCAAGCAGATCAACTGTTACCTCATCGTTTTTAGTGTTCTGAACCGCTTCAAGGAGTTCGTCGACATTCCAGTGCATTGTTGAATTACGGAATGTACGGATTGCCGATTTCTTTTGTTTTACAGTAGCGGAATCGTTTTTGCATACTGTCTGAACATCCTTAAGACGATATGAGTTGGCATATTTGTCAAGAGCGTGGGCAACATAACCTTTTACTTTTTCTCCTTCTGCATAGTCAAGGGGATCAAACTGACGGTCGAGTTCAGCGATGAGGGAGTCGGCAGGATAGTAGGAAGCTGCCTGGCTTATGCCAAATTCAATTCTCTTGCCGGTATTATTTTTCTTTGCCAACTTGACCAGAGCCGGAATAAGTTCCTTATCACCGCGTTTGGCTATATAATTGAGTCCATAACGCTGAATCATTTCGTAGCTGTCGTCAGGAATCATCTCCAGACACTTCACAAAATTCTCATCATCATAGAGGGAAAGAAGAGTCATGGCTTCCATACGCACAACTTCCGAAGGATCGTTTGTATAGATTTCAAGCAGACGGTCGGAGTCAATCATGTCATTATCAACAAGCTGGCGCATAGCCATAACTCTTATTGAAGGATATTCCGAATTGAGTTGACCTTTCCACCATTCCGCAGGCTGATTTAACATTTCGTTTGCATCCAAACCCTCTACGGCTGATTTGAAATGGAAAGCGGGGTCGCCTATGCAGTGGCTCTCAAGGTAAGTGTTGTATTTCGGGAGATTGCCCACACGCATCCCAAGACCGACAAGTCCGAGATAACGGTCAGACCACTTGTCCTGAAGCACATTCACGCTATTTGCTATTGTGGCTGCCGTCTTTCCATCATCGAAGATATAGGATCCTGCGATATATTTGGGGAGATGGTAGGATCCGTTGAAGCAAGCATCCAGAATGACAAGGCGGCAATTAGGGGTGAAGTCTTCAAAATCTTCTACATAGAGATTAAGATTTCGCTCCATAATGGAATCATGCTTGCGGTGCTCTTCACTCTCTTCATCCTCAAACCATTCTACAGGGAGACCTCCGAGATTGCGGGCGACATTACGCTTAATGCTGTCGTCGGGAGTGCCTTTGCCGCGATGACGGCGATAGACGTAGTTTGCATAGTCTTTGATGGTATGAACCATCTCGGTGGGAGTCTCGGGATCCGGCTCGTTATTGAGATATTCCGTCTCAGGCATTCCGTGGTGATGAAGGAGGGCTACATCAAGATCCCTACGCTGAAGTTCAGTCATGAGTCGGTTTTTAACAAACTTGTCGCGCTTATGGTCGATGTATTCGATGCCGTTTTTGCGTGTATGCATCCAAGGGAAATTCTGCAGATAAGCCCCTTTCTCATCGATGCGCGCAACAATTGATTCCGAAACGAAGCCGTGTCCGGCAAAGAATAGAAGCTGATCAAGCACATTGTTTTCATTACGAAGCTCAACAATTTTTGTCAGGTAGTCGCGCAGGAGTTTGTAGCGGTCATCTTTCCCATTGTCAATAGGGCGAATACGTCCTGAGTAGATATCAGGCTGAAGATACTGAGGAGAGTCTGAGCGGAGAGAATAGTAATAATAGAGAGGCTCGTCGGCATCCTGCTTGATATAGTCAAACTGCAGATCGAAATCATCGTAATATCTGTCAGAAGGAACAGAAGACTCATTCCATGGATATTCTGTCTGATTCATCTTGAAAGCTGAGGTCAGATGCTGCGCGTCTCTCACCATTGGGATTGGAATATCTCCTATGAACACAACTCCTTCGAGGGGATTTGTCTTGTCGTTGTAGAGATCAAGAAGTTGTTTGCGTATCTTCTCAGGTGTGTCTACATTATCCTTTATTATTACAGGTTTGAGCCCATCTTGAGCTATTGATTTGGCGTAAGCTTCCACTTCTTTTGAAGCCTGCGAATAGCTTTGAGGATCGATAACGATTGCAAATCCTCTTTCAAGGGCGGCGGCAGGGAGGAAAGCGGCCAACGCCATAGTCCCTGCCATTATATATCTTTGGATTTTCATGTTTAGCAGTTTAATTTGATTTTAGAAGACAAATCCGAATCTGCCTCCTATGTTGAGACGGTCAGAGCCAACATACCGGTCTTCGTTTATGCGTCCGCGGTATCCCCCATCTACACCCACTTCCATAACTGAAGAATAACCTAATATTCTTACCGGCAGTGAATATGTCAATGATGCGCCGGCCTGCCAGAAATCAGCAATCTCGGCATGAAAGGCGGGACGGGTGTAAAGTTGCATGATACGGTCGTAAGTATCTGGCATACCACTTAGGTTTATAGAACTTTGGAGTTTCATCCTGCAGCCTGCGTTAAGCCCGGCGGCAAGGATGCCTTTCTTAATCTTAAATCTCCTTGTGGCCGAGAGATTCAGCCAAACGTTAGAATAAGATTCCTTCGCCCCATATACCTTGTTTTTGGTTTCTGAGTTTTCAATTCCCAAGGTTGCCTCTCCTTGGAAAAGAGGAAGACCTGATGAAGAGAGGCGGTCGAAACGGTATCCGAGCTGTGCCTCCATATCGGTAGCTTCGAGGTTGTCGCTGGCATTGATTGTCTCGTAGATAATGTTGCCGTTCTCATCAGTACTTGTACGCTGGGTATACCATTTCCCTTTACTTGAGGCCATTGAACCGGAAAGGGTGAAATTATGCGCTGTCCGTTTGCTTGGACGTAAGCAGAATCTTTCAGAAGCCCGGAAACCGGTGGCGGAATAACGACCACCTTTATATCGTTGGGCGTTTTTGCCGTCGGTAGCGTCTTCAAACTCACTGAAGAATCCACCTTCAAGGAAATTTGAGATTCTTGCATCCCCGGAATTGTTGAAAACATACTGTGCCTGCACACCCCAGTGGGTTCCGTTGTATTTCCTGCGGTAGCCGATAGCTTCCTTAGTTTCAAAGATGCCTAGTCCTTGAAACAGGAGAAGATATTGCGGAGTGGTGGTTTTGACGACAGTATGGGTGACCTCTTCCGACAGCCATTCCACTTCACCTGACAATCCGACTGCATGCCTTCCGAAAGAATATTCCACACCGGGAGTAAGGCGGAAACGCATCCCTTTGATTTCAGGCCGTGGGTCTTTCTGAGTGGCAGAGCTACCGACAAGATAGGTCGCCGCAAGGCCTAACAGAAGATTATCCGAAGGCTTATAAGCAGCTCCCCCATGGAGATGGAAAGTCTCGGGGTGGAAAGTGCTTTTCAACGAGTCGGCGATGATAAATGGGTTGCGGTCAGAGATAAACAGGGTGTTGTTCCAGCGACGCTCGCGAAGGGAGGAATTGTTATAGACAAGGAAACCATTGAACGTTACCTTCCCCACACGTTTCATGCCGGAAAAAGAGGCTTCCCAGGCAGAAGAGATGTTGGCTCCGTCGATAAGATGGAGGTTGCCATTCTCATATCTGTAGCCAAGGTGGAGATCCGCTAAATCCGATATAGGCATATAGTGGACAGCCACCGGATTGGAACTTTCGGCTGCCACATTGCCTAAGTATTGGCGGTCGGCATAGTCCACCTTTAGGTCGGTCTGAGCAAAAGCACATGCCGAAGAAAGGAGCACTGCGGAAATCAGCGATGAAAGGTGTTGGTTCATGTCTTGAAAAGTTGTCGGTTAAGGTAATTAATAGAAGCGGAGACCCATCGGCCTCCGCTTCGGGATGAGGTTTTGACTTAGTCAACTGTAGTGGGAATCACCCCAGGTGTGGGAGTAGAACCGCCAGTCACGAAGTCATTTGTAGAATTGTTAGTGTCTTTGAGGATAGCTTTGCCATCGATAGTGAAACCAGCCACTTTACGACGGAGGCTCTTACCGGTGTAAGAACCAGAACCACCGTTTGCTCCAGATACCCAAGTCATGCCAGCGTCATCCTTTGCTTCGATACGCTTGACGTGGTCGGCAGGATCCGCGTTGACGATATCAATAGCATCCAGGACGCAGTCAACAGGAATCATGAAACAATTGTTAGTGCCACCAGGAACAGGGGCTACAGAAGAAGCGTCAGCTGCATATGCCACGGGATCAACTCCAGCAGGAAGTTTAGCAAGGATAATAGGTTGACCATCAGTAGCAGGCATCATTTCACGCCCCCAAGTCTTCCAGATGTTTGTCATGTTTGGAACGCCTTCAAACTTAGTGTCAGTGATAAAGCCTGTCAAATCCACATAGAGTTGCCAATCTGCATTTGTAAGGTCAACGGGAGAAGGATCGTCACCTTCTGCGAGCACGCGAGCGGTGTGGTTCATTGGGTTGGCAGCTACTACGATGCTGGTTCGTGGCTGTATAGGATATTCCTGACCTGAACCGGGGAAGCACTGCACGTGGCTTGTCAGAGGATATTTTCCATCAATGTATTTGCCATCAGCCATCCAAACAGAATTGAGGCTCTTGTCGGAAGAGCTTGGAGCAAATCCGAAATCTACGATACCCATGATAACACCGTCAAGATATTGCACTTCATCAGTGTTATTGTAGATTTCATAGAAAGCGTCTTGGAAGTAGTAGGCATTCACACCAGAGAAATAGACCTCTTTGAAGACAAGAGTACTGGGTACAGTAGCTATGAGGTCGATTGTCACACTCTTGTTAGAGAATACGTCGACGCCGGTTTTTACACCGTTGATGTTATAAGATTCGAGTTCACCGGAAACGGTAATGTTATAAGTACCGGGGATAAGCTCAAGAGCAGCTGAATTGCCATTGACGGGAGCTACTGAACTCTGGGAAGTTGATGTGTTGAAGGCAGTCACATAAAGAGATGCCGGTTGTGTCTCAGAAGCTTTTGTCTGAAGCTCAGAGGGGAGTTGTACGTTTACCGTCAAAGTGTGACGGATCACTTCATCATCGCTGCTGCACGACGCGAAGCCGAGGAACATAGCAACGATAGGGAGAATGTAAAGAAATTTTCTCATTGTTGTCATTGTTAGTTAAAAATGTATATTACGTTTTGTTATATCTTTTCTTTTTAGGCTCGAGGTTCAAGTTTCAAGATTTTAGGAAAAATTCCCTAACACCCAATAACCCAATAACCCAATAACCTAATGCTTTAGAATTTAAGTTTCACTTCCGCACCGAAATACATCGGTATGGTAACATCTTTCCAGCCCACGGCAGTCTCAAGTTTATGGGTCTTCATAAGCTTGAGGAAGTTATTGGCCATAAAGGATATCTCCACAATCTTGCCGAACTCTTTGGTGAGACGGAAGTTAAGAATCGCACTTGTGGGCAGTTTTTCTGTATCGAAAGCACGCGGGTGAACGTATGTAGCCACCATATAACGGTAGACGGGATCGTTGATGAAGCTCTGCTCCCAAGGTGTAAACGCCCCTTTGTCATTTACGAACCCCACGGGATTTACGGCATATACCTCACGATTTGGAGAGAAAGGATCTTGAGTTTTATAGACAAGGCTTTTCCCCGCGTTATTCTCATAAATAGCCTGATAAGATTCACGCCAGATCATCTGCAATGTTGTAGTGAAGATGAGCTGGAGTTTAGGTATGTGGGTGATGAAACGGAAATTCGTGTTGAAACGTGAGGAGATGGTTCCACTTCCACCCGGCATAAGTGCAATGTATGGATAAGTATCACCGTTCACAGTTGCTGACACAGGAGAATAGTAGTCGGCTGTAGAGCGACGTTTTATCCAAAGATAAGCTCCATCCACCGATATTGAAGTCTTTATAGCCGGAATGGCTGCAAGATTAATCTGATACTCAATACCCCATTTCTTTGTGGAGACACTGTTGGAGGGCATAAGGTAGGAGAAATAGTAGGTGTGGGGAGTTGCGGTTGCATCATGCCATTCTCCGTTTGATTCATATTGCACCTTCCCATCCTCATATTTGACAGCATCAATACCTGTCGGAGTAGAGTAGCGGTTGGCCTCCATTATTACAGGCTGAGCCACATATCCGAACTCGTTTTTATGACGCTCGTTGAAGTAGTTGACCATACCTGACACCTTGTTCTTGCGGAATGTGAACCCACCTTCTGCCTTGTAGCTGAATGCCGGTTTGAGGTTGGGATTGGCAGTATTGTCAATCACCTTTGTTGTCATAACTGCGAGGGATTTCCCTTTCTCTCCTGTTATATCGTCTTGGAATAGCAAAGCGAATGATGTCACATCAAAATATGCCATGTCAGGATAGAACTGCAGAAGAGTAGGGGTCTTCATCGCCACACCATAGCCGCCGGCGATACTGAAATCCTGAAGAAAGGAGTTGTTGTCGGCGTTGAGGATGTTATAGTCAATGTTAAGACGAGGCTCAACAGTTGTCATATCGCCACGCTTTGCCTGTTCATCGTCAAGGAAGATATGGGAGAGACGGGCTCCTGCCTGTGCGGTCAGGGAAGTTGTTCCGATAGGTGTCGTCACCTTGTCTTCCAGGAAAGCAGAGATGACGTTCATTGCCGGTATGGAGTTGAACGGGCGGGGACGGATAGACTGATTGTTTGTGATCTGCGGGGGGTGTTTCTCATCGAAAGTCATGCCGACACCGTAGTTTTTATTAAATCTCCATTCGGCACCAAGCTTCACGTTCATGAACGCACCATTCTGGAAGTTGAAAAGGCGTTCAGCTTTCAGCTGGGCGTAGAGGTCAAGGGGTTTGCCGACAATCTTGCTCCAAGCATAGTAAGTGGAGGAGAGATAGAATGTCTGATATTCTTTGTCAGAGGTGGCGTTGCCAACCGGTGTAATGCCTGACTGGAGAATGACCTGACGGTTGGAGTAATCGGAATCATAACGGAAATTGGCGGAGGCAGCGAATGTCAGGGTAGAGATCCAAGGGAGTTGGAGACTCCAGTTACCGTCCACGGAGAGACGTCCTCCTATTGTCTTGTTGTTTACCCTTTCATTATAGACCAGTTCAGGGTCGCTCTTCTCATTATTAATGCTTGAGAAGAATGCAAAACGAGCATTGAAGGAGAGAGGGCGGCTGTCTTTCATAAACACATTGCCATAGCCTGTGCTGAAAGTAATACGGTCGTAACCAATATATTTCTGACGGATGTCACTGTAAGACTGAGAGTAATCGGCTGTAACGCTAATTGCTCCACCCTTTGACAGTCCGAACCCTTTTCCTGCGTATGCCATTTTTGAATAGGGATCCGCCTTAAGCTTTATTTCCCAAGGAGTGGCGCCGGTTCGTGATTTCACGATAACCGCCCCGGAGGTAAGGTTTCCGTATTCAACAGATGGAATACCTCTTACAACTTCTATAGATTCTATGTTGTCGGGCGAGATAAGGCGGAGATCAACACCTTTCCCTGCCGTGGACTGTGAAGGAGTAGACCCCCCTCTGCTCGTTGTGAAAGTCTGCATATTAGCGTCATTAGACATCGGAGCACCATCTACAACGACGAGCGTGCCGGCTGCATTATTCGCGTTATTGTCTATTTCGCGAATCTGAGCTTGCCCGATGCTGTTAAGGTCGGGATTTTTGGTAACATTACCCGGCACGAGTTGCATCATATCTTCCAGACTTTTTGGTTGTATATGTTGCACAGCCTCACGTCCGATCTGTGAAGTAGAGCCCATTCTCTTCGCATTGGCGGTAACTGTAACTTCATTCAAAGCAAGACTGAGGGGACTCATTTTTATCTCCACGCCTTCAACGGATTTCTTGAGATTGATGGATTGACTATAGGGCTTATATCCGGTGGATTGCACTACCAGCTCGTAAGAACCCGGGGTAAGGTTGCGTATCGTGAAAAGCCCTTTATCGTTTGTCTCCGCCCAGATGTTACGCTCAGCGAGCTGCACAATGACGAATTCAAGGGGTTCGCCTGTATCAGCATCCGATACTTTTCCGGAAATGGAAAGCGTACCTTTCTGAGCCAATGCTTCCATAGGGATTAAGAGTGCCAATAAAGAAAGCACTGCTAAAAACAGAAGGTTAGTTTGTTTCGTCATGTCGTTGTTAATTTTCACCGGACGGGGGGCCCGATCAAGGGTGCCCGAGAGGGAACGGGATTGGTTATGTGTTGTTTCTTTCGATTGCAAAATTATTTAATTTTTTTAAGTTCTACAATCCCTACTTTATGGTATATTGCTATATTTAACTATTCTTCCATATTTTAACAAAACGTGTAATTTTAATTATAAATTTAGTTTATAGGAAGATATGGAGATGAAATGAATAATTATTCGATTTTATTTAACTAAAAAATAATAAACTGAAATATAAATTTTTTCTGAAATTGATAAAATTGAAAATAAAAAAACGACTATCTGACGGTATTCTTATCAGATAGTCGTTGAAAATTTTATTGGAATGGATTATTTCACTACAATTTTTTCGCGTTTTTCACCTTTGACAAGAATATAGACGCCGGGTGATAGATTATCAACGGACGGTTCGCCGAAACCCTTGGATGCTATGCTTCCGGCAAGGGAATATATGACGTAAGGCACAGTTTTAATTTCTTCAATTTCCTCAACTCCGGTGAATTCATCATTGCTTGAGCCTAATCCATTGCCAAGAGAGTTGGAGGAGGTCCAGAATTCTTTGGGATACAGAGTCTGCATCTGCATGCCATTCACTTTATATTTGAGGAGAAGACTTTTCACGTCCTTATAGGGCACCGGCATATCGTATTCCCCTTTCAGACCCATCGAAACCTCATAGCTGTCGTTGACGACCATCACGAGGTTTGTCACTTCGCTTTCTCCGGTCCAGGTCTTTACAAACATCCGGGAGCCCTCCTTGTTGATTGAAAGTTTGAACATCTGTTTCACCTGACGTCCCGATTCCTTCACTTTGGCATAGTTTTCAGCACACCCGCCTGGAACATAGTAGATACCCCGAGAGGCGATATACTCGTTTTCGCCATTACCGTTAGCATCTGAAGCGGGATCATATTGATCATTCCCGTAATCATAAATGGTGGGGTCGAAAAGGTCACAGTAGAAATTTGGGGTGACTTTCGCTCCGTTCTTACCTTCAAAGAGATTACGCAGAGGCATAGAAGCATATTTCTTTGATTTGTCTTTATTGCGGGTCAAAGCGAGATAAACAGATGGGGTAAACTCAGTCTGGTCGCCGATAGGTTTATATCTGAACTGAGGTGTGTAGGTTTTATTGCAGAATGTGCCTAAATATATTTCAGACAGATTAGTGGCATTGAAAGCGGGATCCATATCTTGTGTAGCTACAAACCAAAGGAAGTCGGGAGCAATGAATGTCCTTAGATTATGGCAGTTTTTCCCATAGCCCATTCCAACGGTCATATATTCATTACCGGTCTTTATGGCAGACATATCGATTTTTTCCAAGTCCGGGCTATTCGTAAACATATAATTGCCATTTGAGAATATATCCTCGCAAACTGTCCCTTTGAACACAGCCTTTTTGATGCCGGATTTGTAGAGGATTGAATCACCCTCCCAACTTGTGCCGGCATCGAATGGAAAGTCAAGAAGAGAAGGACAATTCATGAAGGCTTTCTGGTTAATCTCTTTGATAGTATATTTAGAGGTTACACCGGAAAGCAGAGGACAGTTGTGGGCGAAGTCGTCTCTACAGATAAAGTCTTTAGCCTCAATGGTAATTTCCTTTAGGTTGGGAGAATTGGTAAACAGCTCTTTTTCGGCGTATTTTACTGTCTTGGGGATTGTGACATGTTCAACGCTTGAACGATGTGTCAGACGAGTGCCTAACTCTACAGCGCTTCCGAGATCGACAGCGATCAAGTTTTTGGTGTTAGCGAAGGCAAAAGGTCCCACTTCATACACTCCCGAAGGGACGAGACAGGATGTGGCTTTTGAGGCGCAGGGAAAACTGATAAAAGCCGGTTTCCCCTCATAGCTGCCCTTTTTGTCTATGAGACAGCCATCAACCAAATAGAGATTATTGCCTGATTTGACTGTAGCGATTTTATATGTGGCGATGTTTTTTGCTTTATTGAGTCCACCATTATACCCTATTGACAAACTGGAGGGGAGAGTGAGTTCTTTGACTGTGGAGTTGTTGGTGAAAGCATCCTTGGTGAGGCTCCAGCATTGATCAGGGATACGGTATTTCCCGTTTTCGACCGCCATTTTAGCCGGGACTTTATAGAGGATGTTTAGGTTTTTATAGTAAAGTGCA
This sequence comes from uncultured Porphyromonadaceae bacterium, assembly GCA_947176915.1. Taxonomy (GTDB): domain Bacteria; phylum Bacteroidota; class Bacteroidia; order Bacteroidales; family Muribaculaceae; genus Lepagella. Next base: position 56,079 of record CAMWSM010000002.1, read on the forward strand.
CCATATTCGTCAGTAGTGAAGAATGGGTTGCCATCTTCAACAATAAACTTGACAAGGCTCGTACATCCAATAAAGTTATTAAATTCGGTGCTGTTCCAACCGGCTTCAGAGAGCTTGGCATCTCCGATACCTACTATGGTTTTCGGGATGGTGATTTCAGTGACGTCTGTGAGGTCATTTAGGGCATCCTTTCTAACAGCATTGACGGTATATGTTTTACCGTTGGCATTGGTATAGGAAGAAGGGAGTTTGAGTTTGCCGGAAGATGGTTGGGACCCGGACCAGCCATTTATGCGACATGTCATTTTGTCGGAATTGAAATTGTCGCAATGCCAGATGATGGCATTTGCCTGAAGAGCCATCACCACGATGGCGGAGAGAGTAAAAAATTTACGCAACATGTAAGAATTAGTTAAGATAATATTCGGTGTTTTCGCCTGCAAAGTTATCTCACAAATTTAAAATGAATGATTATTAGGAGGTAAATATATATTGGATAGACTCTAAATAGACAATAGATAGTTAATTCTATAGCCCTTGTAGACCTTTGTATACTCATATTCTTCTAAAAAAGAAATGCTCCGACTGCATGGCCGGAGCATCCTTTAACGGAATATATTGAATCAATCTGTGAGGTCTTTAGGGAGAATCGGCATGGCGCCTTTCTGAGTGCATACGAATGCTGAAGTGCGCACTGCCTTTGAGTGAGCTTCTTCCACACTGTCGCCTTTGAGGATGCTGGCGATGAAAGCAGCCGTGAAGGAGTCGCCTGCACCTACTGTGTCTGCAACCTCAACCTTGGGAGTAGGCTGGAATGAAACATGGCCGGGAGTGAAGACATAACTTCCGTTCACTCCGCAGGTGAGGATAAGCATCTTCAGATTATACTTGCCCAGAAGAATCCAGCATTTGTCCTGAAGGTCAATGCCGGGATAACCGAACATCCGGCTTACAGTAACCAACTCCTCATCATTTATCTTGAGGATGTTGCAACGCTCCATTGATTCGCAGAGAATTTCCTTGTTGTAGAAACCTTGACGAAGATTGACGTCAAACACCACAAGCGTGTCATCATTCTTGGGCATTGCGTCGAGGAATTTTTCTATTGTCTGGCGGGAAACAACGTTGCGTTGGGCAAGAGAGCCGAAGCAGACAGCTTTCGCATTTTTAGCTATCTCCTCAAGTTCGGGAGTGAAGGGAATGTTATCCCAAGCTACGTTTTCCTTTATATCATACATCGGAATTCCTTCCTGATCGAGTTCCACCTGGACGGTGCCGGTAGGATAAGGCACTTTATCCACGAGGTGTGTAAGACCTTTGGATGTGAAGTTCTGGAGGATTTCATCTCCGAGAGGATCATCACCCACAGCACTGACTACGATACTTGGAAGTCCGAACTGCGAAACGTGATAAGCGAAATTGGCAGGAGCACCGCCGATTTTTCTACCTTCGGGAAGCACATCCCAGAGTGCTTCACCCATACCTACTACTAATTCTTTCATGGCTTATAGTCTTATTTATTTGTTTTTAATTTGAGAGTGAGGAGAATGAGATACAGCACGCCTACCGTCATTACGGCGATTGCACCTGACTGACCGCCTGTCATGTCAGAGGCGTAACCCATGGCGAGGGGGAAGATTGTGCCTCCGAAAAGACCCATGATCATAAGGCCTGACACTTCATTCTGTTCTTTCGGAGTGTGGTTAAGGGCCTGGGCAAAGATGATTGAGAACACGTTGGAGTTGCCGAATCCGATTAGCGAAACGCCTACATAAATAGCGGCGAGAGAATTTGAGCAGAACAGCACCACCATGCCTGCAAGCATGAGGATTACGCTCACTGCGAAGAAAATCTTTGGCTGCATAACGCGCAGTATGAAAGCTCCGAGCAAACACCCTATCGTACGGAAAATGAAGTAAAGACCTGTGGCAAATCCCGCATCTTCCAAAGGAAGGTTCATGCGCTCGATGACAATCTTTGGAGCGGTAGTGTTTGTGCCTACATCTATGCCCACATGACACATTATGCCGAGGAAGCAGAGGAGGATGAAAGGTTTGCCGAGAAGCTTCACACATTCCATGAATCCGGAAGCCTTGTCAGGCTGCTCCTCCTGAATTGGGGTGGCGGAGAGGAGAAGGATGGAGAGAATGCAGAACACTGCATAAATCGGGAAGAGAACTTTCCAGCCCAGTCCGAACGTCATCATTACCGAGGTAGCACCCCAGGCTGCGAGTATAGGAGCAAGGAAAGAGGCGATTGCCTTAACAAACTGACCGAAGGTAAGGGTAGAGGCGAGTTTGTCGGGAGAGATGAGGTTGCTCACCAACGGGTTAAGGGAGGTCTGCATAAGGGCATTGCCGATTCCGAGGAGGGAGAAAGCCACGAGCATTGTGGTGTAGCCGCTGCCGAAGATTGGGATAAAGAGAGAGAAGGCAGTCACGATAAGGCTTATGAGTACTGTGTTCTTGCGCCCGATGCGGTTCATCAGCATTCCGGTCGGCACTGAAAAAATCAGAAACCAGAAGAATACGAGGGAAGGGAAGAGGTTGGCTTCAGCATCAGAGAGCTGCAGATCTTTCTGCACATAGTTTGAAGCAGTGCCGACAAGGTCGACGAAACCCATTGCGAAGAAGCAGAGCATCACGGGGATGATCTGGAGCAGGGTGGTCCTGCGCACGGGCATTGCGGTTGCTGTATCAGACATGACAGGTTAGTTGTTTGAAGTTTTGATGTTATATATTTCCATTGAATTCAAGCGAGCTTTTCCACCTTTTGATGAGAGGGAGATCTGTGAATAAGGCTCGTTAGGGAAGACGAGGTTGGTGAGGACAAAATGGCCTTCGCTGTCAAACACCTCGATGCTTGATGTGTCGATGAAGATGCGGAGGTTCTGTTCTTTGGAATCTCGCAGGGTCGGAGCCCATACAACGGCGGGGAAATCTTTGCTGAAATCGGTGATTCCGCTTTGGGTACGGTCGAATGAGAATTTGCTTTCAGAAGGATTGAAGGTCATGACCACTTTCTCACCCTTAGCGTTGGAGAGAGTTATGAGCACGTCTTTGGCTGTCTCTGCATTCAGGCTGAGGTCTATTTCGCAGATACCGTTATTTTCCACCGGAAGTTTGAAGTTGGATGCCTTGGTTCCGATTCCTTTCCCTTTTACGTTGAGGAATTTCTTACCTCTGAGAGCGTCTACTTCAGGAGAGGGGAGAGTCTTGAGATAATATTGGCCGTCATTAGCGAGGAAAAGGGAAAGATCTCGCGGGAGGGTATTTGCGCTGCGGAACTGTTTTGTAGGCACTTCGGCGGCATACTGCCAGTTGCTCATCCAGCCGATTACAACCTTACGTCCGTCGGGAGCACCGCTCCAGGAAACGGTAGCATAGTGGTCTTTGCCATGATCCATCCACTTTGTGGGAACTGTGCCGTCAGCAAGTGTGTCAACCTTAAAGGTCTTCCCGTCGAAGTCCCCTACGAAATATTGAGTTGCGCTTCCACCGAAAATACCTCCGGGGTTAAGGTTGCAGACAAGCACCCATTTCTTTTTGTCAGTGCCGGGAATATTTATTTCCAAAAGATCCGGACATTCCCAAACGCCATCCTGTGCGCCGAGTCCTTTTCCGAAAGCGCTTTGCAGTGTCCAGGTCTTAAGGTCTGGAGATGTGAATATAAGCATTTCGTGATCCAAGGCATGAGCCAGAAGAAGATTCCATTCTTTGGTTTCCTCATTCCAGAACATATTGGGGTCGCGAGCCTCGCTGTCAAGGGTAAGGATAGGATTGCCGGGATAGATGGAGAAAGTCTCGCCGTTGTCGGAACTGTGTCCGAGGCTCTGCATCTGGTTTACCCCTGCCGAAGTATAGAGGGCAATTACTTCATCTTCCCCGAATCCGGCTGAATTATTGGTGTCGACCACGCAGCTTCCGCTGAATATTGAGCCGAGTCCGTCAGGTTCTATGGCATTAGGATGATGTTCCCAGTTGATAAGGTCTTTGGATGTAGAATGTCCCCATGTCATGTTCTGCCATTTAGAACCGTAGGGGTTATACTGATAGTAAAGATGCCAGACGCCATCCTTATAGAACATGCCGTTGGGATCGTTCATCCAGCCGTAAAGGGGTGTGTGATGATATGACGGCCGGAATTTCTCAGTATTGGTGGTGTCGAAGGAGTCGGTCAGAGATATGTTCTCCCAGCAGGCATCCTCACTTGCCTCACGCACTGAAGAGCGATTGTGGGCAGTTACTACATTCAGGAGAATATCTTTTCCTTTATATCCGGAAATATCTACGGGCACATAATAATCCACTTTATTGCGTGCGAGACGCACATAGAAAGTTTTTTCCGGTTTACCATCAAGAAGAAGGTTAACTGTAGCATCATCGATGCTTTCCTCCACGGGAAGGAGAATATAGCGGGCATCAGGCTTCACACGCACAAGGGTGTTGTTCGTTCCGAGATGTTCCACTTTGACTCCGTCTGCTGCCGACCCTTGAAAAGAGGCGGCAAGAGCGAGAAGTCCGGTTGCGATTGGTGTCAGGTATTTCATGTATTGTCTGTTTGATTTGTTCTTAAATAAAAATTGATTCGGTTTGCGGCGGTCTGTAAAAATGACAGTGCAAAAATACAAATTAATGGAATAAAGGATATACAATATATGTTGCATAGAATATAAAAAATGTTGGAATTAATATTTTTTTATTCATTTTGCAACTTATTTGATTGAAAAGGATTATATTTGCACATATTTACTAACCTATGAAAGAAACATCAGCCTTAAAAAAGAGTATGAGACTTGAAAGACTCGCATGTCGGTTCCGGTTTCTATTGTCGATTCTTTTACTCCTTATAATCTCATCCGGTTGCGGAGACAAGAAGGTCTATCGCATCGGTGTGTCGCAATGTTCGGATGATGACTGGCGCAATAAAATGAACGAGGAAATCAAACGTGAAATGATGCTCCACGACGATGCAATAGTTGAAATCCGTTCAGCTGATGACAACAGCGCCAAGCAGATTGAAGACATAAGATATTTTGTCGATAATAAATTCGACATAATTATAGCTGCGCCTAATGAGGCGGAAGCACTTACGCCTGTTATTAAAGAGGTATATGAGAAAGGGATTCCTGTCCTTCTTTTTGACCGCAACATCAACGGGAACACATATACCGCCTTTCAGGGAGCCGACAATCAGGAGATAGGGAAATATGCCGCTTTGAATGCGAGTCGGCTTACTGACGGGAATGCACGTGTTTTGGAAATCAGGGGTCTTAAAGGATCAACCCCGGCTGATCAACGCCACAGCGGTTTCTTTCTTACAGCTGACTCTCTCGGAACAGTAAAAATCATCGGAGAAGGCTACGGCAATTGGAATGAACAGTTGGCAGCAAAAATTGCCGATTCTCTCCTTCGGGTTCATCCTGATGCCAACCTTATTTATGCGCATAACGACCGCATGGCGATAGAAGCGGCAAAAGTGGCGGAAAGATTAGGGAGGGGGGATATAAAGATAATAGGTGTGGATGCAGCTCCTGAGATTGGCGTGCGGGCTGTTGATGAAGGGGTGATAGATGCTTCTTTTACATATCCTACCGACGGATACAGGCTCATACAGACCGCCTTGAAAATATTGAAGGGGGAGCAATATGACCGGGAGCTGCTTCTCCCGGGTTCAATGGTGGATTATTCAAATGCCTCGTCTCTTCTTCTTCAATATAATGAACTTGTGGCGGAGACCGAGAAAATCTATAGTCTCAAAGAGATGGTTGATGACTATTGGCATCGTCATTCCATACAGACCATGTTCCTGTATGCAGTGATAACTATGCTGGTTCTTCTTTTTGTGCTGTTATTCTTCATGTTGAAAATGTATTGGGCGAAAAAGAAACAACAGGAGCAGCTCGCAGCCCAGAATCAGCTTCTTGAGGAACAGCGTGATCTGCTTGCCGACCAACGCGACCGTCTTTCAGAACAGCGCGATCTTCTTGAGGACCAAAGAGATAGGGAAGTGGCTCTGAACGAAAAGCTTACGGAGGCAACCAACTCCAAGCTCGCCTTCTTCACAAATGTCTCACATGATTTGCGCACTCCGTTGACTCTCATAGCCGAGCCTGTGTCGCAGATGATTGAGTCAAAAAATCTGACACCCCGGCAACAGCATCTCATGCATCTCGCTGATAAAAATGTCAAAATTCTCGGACGTCTTATCAATCAGATTCTTGATTTCAGGAAATATGAAAATGACAAACTAAATCTACATCTGACAGAGGTGGATTTCCGGAAATGTGTCGACGACTGGATGGAGTCGTTCTACGGAATAGCGAGGAAACGGGATATAACTCTGACGCTTAACGATTCATCCCGACCATTGCCGATAGCAATTGATGTTGAAAAGATAGAGAGGGTTTTCTTCAATCTCCTTTCCAATGCCCTTAAATATACACCCGCCAACGGCAAGATAGAAGTGGGGTATGGAGAAAAGGATGGAATGCTCACATTCTATGTGGCTGACAACGGAAATGGAATCAGCAAAGATGATCTCGGAATGATTTTCGATCGTTTTTTCCAGGTAGACAGAGTTCATCCGAAAGGATCCGGCATAGGGCTGTCGCTTGCCAAAGCGTTCGTGGAACTGCATGGAGGAAGCATATCTGTGGAAAGTGAATTGAAAAAGGGGGCGAGATTTACGGTTGAACTTCCCGTCAAGCATATTTCCGAAATAGTTGAGGAGGTGGAGAAGAATATTGATTCGCACACTGTCGCCTCCGAATTGGAGACTGTAGAAGGGGAGATTGTCTTTGAAAATGATCGTCCGTTGGTATTGATTATTGATGATAACCGCGACATCCGTGAACTTGTAAGCACGATTCTTAACGATGAATATAACATAATCACCGCTTCTAATGGAGCGGAAGGTATAAAGAAGGCAGTGAAATATGTGCCCGACGTAGTGGTGTGTGATGTAATGATGCCGGGTATGAACGGAATGGAATGTTGTCGTAAGCTTAAAGAGGAGGTTTCAACATCCCATATTCCTGTCTTATTGCTGACCGCATGTATTCAGGATGAGCAGCGCATAGAGGGGTATAATTGCGGTGCGGACGGCTATCTGTCTAAACCCTTCTCAGGAGCCGTTCTGAAATCGCGCATAGCGAGCCTTATTGCCAATCGCTATCGCATTCGCCGTCTGTGGCAGAATCCTGCCGAAGTTGTCAAAGAGAGGAAGGAGAAGCCGGTGGCACAACGGAAAGGTGAGCTTAAGGATATCGACAGCAGCTTCTACCAGCGATTCCTTGAATATTTCTCTCAGGAGATAGGAAATCCGGATCTTACTGTAGACAGCATAGCCGCCAAGATGGGACTTGAGCGCACGCAATTCTATAGAAAGATAAAGTCGCTGACGAATTATTCTCCCGTTGAGCTTATACGCACTCTGCGTCTGAAGCAGGCTCGCATAATCGTCACTTCGACCGACAAGTCAATAAGTGAGGTCGCATACGAAATTGGATTCTCCAATCCTGCGTATTTTACTAAATGTTATCGCGAGGTATATGGAGAGACACCTACGGAGACACGCCAGAAACTTTCCGAAAAGGGCTGAGGATTTAGAAAAAATCGTCAAAAGCTTGTAAAAAATAGATGCTCGTAATAACAGATGTTGCGATGTGTATTAAAAAACGTGCATTTTACAAATATTAATACAAACCTCAACAAATGTTATAGTTGATGGTGAGAAGGTTGTCTAATTTTGCAGCAGAAATTTTCACCAAAACTAACATAGCATGAAAAAAGTAATCTTAAGCGCATTGCTCATGTTGATCATGGCATTCGCTGCCCAAGCCCAGGAAATAACGGTGCAAGGCACGGTTCTTTCCCGCTTAGATGACGAGCCCCTAATCGGCGCCACCGTCATGTGTGAGGTCACAAAACAAGGCACAGCCACGGATATAGATGGCAAGTTTGTTTTGAAGGTGCCCTCCGGCTCACTCCTTAAAGTCTCTTATATCGGCTATCAGCCGGTTGAGGTGAAAGCAGAGCCCGAGATGACAATTTTCCTTGAAGAGGAGACAGGCGCGCTTGACGAAGTAGTGGTTATCGGTTACCAGACTGTCCGTAAAGCGGATCTTACGGGTGCAGTTTCTGTAATGAATATGAAGGAGCCACTAAGCGAAAACTCCGGCAACATCATGAACTCAATGGCAGGCAAGCTGCCGGGTGTTAACGTAGTTCCCGATGCAGCTCCCGGTGGCACCGGCTCAATCCGTGTGCGCGGTATGTCAACTGCCAATTCAAGCAATGATCCTCTCTATATTATAGACGGAGTGCCTACCGACAATATCAACTGCATCAACCCCTCTGATATTGAGACAATGCAGGTGCTCAAGGATGCTGCTTCAGCCTCAATCTACGGTTCACGCGCAGCCAACGGTGTTGTAATCATCACTACCAAGCATGGCAAAGGCGACCGTCTCTCAGTAAACGTAAATTATGCCGTATCTGCGCAGACTATAGCCAAGCGCTATAAAGTCATGAATGCAGACCAATGGGGTCAGGCCTACTGGATGGCATCGAATAATTCCGGCATCAAGCCTTCTCATATCCTTTATGGCGACGGACCTACTCCTGTTCTTCAGCAATATGCTGACGGCAATCCCAACTTCCCCACTACAAACACAGACTGGCAGGATGAGGTTTACCACACTGCATGGACCAACAATCTCACGGCAACCGTTTCCAACAACTCAGAGAAAGGATCAGTGCTCTTCTCAGCAAACTATATCAATCAGAACGGTAATATCAAGGATACCTTCTACGAGCGTTACTCAGCCCGTGTAAACTCTCGCTATTCATTAGGCAGATATGTTGCCATAGGTGAGAATCTTGTAGTGGCACGCTGGAGCAACCGCGGTATGGACGTTGCAGGCGACCGTGGTATCCCTTTCACAGCTCTTTCCCAGATGCCGGCACTTCCTGTAAAGGGTGTTAACGGTGAATGGGCAAACCCGATGACCCTTATCAAGTCAGACCTTGCCAACCCCGTGCAGCTCATCTCGAACGCAGCCGACAACTCCTCGACTTCATGGAGAATCCTTGGCAACGCATTCCTTGAGGTTTATCCTATTGAAGGACTTATCCTGAAGACCAATATCGGTATAGAGCACAGCCAGTATCTCAACCAGACTCTCAACCGTCGCGTGAATGTCAACGATGTTAACTCAGTGGATGAGGTCTACGGTCAGGGCGATACATGGACATGGACCAACACTGCCAACTACAACAAGACATTCGCTGAGAAACATCATCTGATGGCTCTTATCGGTACAGAAGCAATCGGCTACACCTTCAAGGATCTTTCAGGTTTCCGCAACGGTTATGCTTTTGAGGATACAGATTATATGCAGGTAGGCGCCGGCACAGGCACACGCTCAAGCGGCGGCGGCAAGACTCAGTGGGCAGTGTTCTCACTCTTCGGCAAAATCGACTACAACTATGCCGATCGTTACCTTGCATCTTTCACAATCCGTCGTGATGAGAACTCCCGTTTCGCAAAAGGCCATCGTTCAGGCGTATTCCCCGCATTCTCATTGGCATGGCGTCCTACAGCGGAAGATTTCTGGCCGCAGAATGAGATTCTTACGGACATGAAGATTCGTTACTCCTGGGGTCAGAACGGTAACGCCAATATCCCCGCGCTTTATCCGGCTTATTCAACATACGTATTCAATACCGGCAACGGCGCATACGATATCGCCGGAACCAACTCCTCCACAACATCAGGTATAACGCTTGCTTCTACAGGCAATCCTGATCTGAAATGGGAGACAACGACTCAGAATAACATCGGTATCGATCTCCAGTTCCTCAGCGGAGCCATCAACCTTTCAGCTGACTACTATATAAAGAAGACCACCGATATGCTTACCATTCCGCCGGCACTGAGTGTGGCAGGCGAGAATGCCTCAACATGGCTTAATACAGGTTCTATGCGCAACAACGGTTGGGAAATATCTCTCGGCTATAACTCTCCGATGTATGGAGATTTCTCCTGGAACGGTTCTATCAACATCTCTCAATATAAGAATAAGCTTCTTGAACTCAACAACCGTCAGGAATTTATCGGCGGCGACACTCGCCTTGTTCCGGGCAAGCCGATGGGCATCTACTACGGCTACGTATGCGACGGAATCTTCCAGAGCATGGAGGAGGTTGCCAACCATGCCAACCAGCAGGGCGCCGCTCCGGGCCGTCTGATGTATCGCGACCTTAACGGCGACGGTGTAATCTCTGACGCAGACCGCTGCTATATCGGTGATCCGAACCCGGATGTCTCAATGGGTATCAATCTTGCCTTCAAATATAAGGCATTCACTCTTGACATGTTCTTCTCAGGCGACTTCGGTCAGGATATCATAAACCGCATGAAGGGTCAGCTCTATAGCTTCGGCCGCGCAAACACCAACACTAACCATGCTGCCGACATCCTCAATGCATGGACTCCTTCTAACCGCAACACAGACATTCCCGCTCTTTCATTGACTGATGCCAATAATGAGGCTCGCTTCTCAACTTATTATGTAGAGAACGGCTCATACATGAAGATGAAATACATGAAGCTTTCTTACACTCTCCCCCAGAGCATCACTCAGAAGTTTGCTTGCGAGAACTTCAACGTATTCGCTCAGATCGAGAATGTCTTCACAATGACAAAATACAAAGGACTTGATCCTGAAATCCTACCCGGCGGTTATGGCGCACTTGAGGATAACGGTGCATATCCGCGTCCGCGTACAATCACTATCGGCGTAAACCTCCAGTTCTAAACCTATCAAGAAACAAACGAAATGAAAACAATAAAATCATTCATATTTAAATCTGCACTTGCAGCATCAGTGCTTGCATTGGGCATGGGCGCAGTGTCCTGCAACGATATGCTCGACACCAAACCACAGGGACAGTTCACCGCCGGGCAGATTGGCGATGATGAGGCAATCGACCTTATGACGTCGGCATACGCTACTCTTCTCTGCCATTATTTCGGCAATAACGAATCTTTTGCCGGACCTATCAACAACTGGGTGTTTGACATTCGTTCAGATGATGCCCAGAAAGGTGGCGGCGAGCTTGGCTACGAAGTTTACATGCACGAATTCTCAATCGGAAATGTTCAGAGCGATAACCCCATTCTCGACTATAAATGGCGTAACGATTATTTCTCAATCTCACGTTGCAACACAGCCATCAAGGCCCTTCAGTCAGCCGGTAACCTTTCGGAGGAAAACCGTAAGGCTTATATAGCGGAGATGAAGACGCTCCGCGCCTACTACTATTTCGATCTTTACCGCATTTTCAAGAAATTCCCCTATTTCGACGAGACTGTAGCCGATCCCTCATCACTGAGCGCGAGCCAGTATTCACGTGAAGAGATTGCAGGTTTCATTGTCGCTGACCTTGAAAGCGCATACGCCGATAACGTGGCAACTCAGTCTTCACCGGGACGCTTCAATAAATATGTCGCCGCAGCCATTCTTGCAAAAGTGGCTCTCTTCATCCACGACTATCAGATGGCTGAGAAATACTCTGACTATGTAATAGCAAGCAACCAGTATCAGCTCTATCCTAACTTCCTGGATATATCCAAGCCTGAGATGAACAATATGTATGAGTCAGTGATGGCTGTTCAATTCTCCTCAGCCAATTCACCCGACCAATACAACTTCAACAACTGTCTTAACTGTACAGTATCCGAAGGTGATGTTTACGGCAATGGCGACGATTTCTATACAGGCAGCCAGGATCTCGTCAATGCATTCCGCACGGATGCGACAGGACTTCCTTATCTTGACGCCGCTTCCGCTCCCTCAGAGAATCTTGACCATGCAGATTACGCCGGCAATGTTGACCCCCGCGTTGACTTTACTTTCGGACGTATAGGTATGCCCTGGAGAGGTTATCAATACAATGAAAAATGGTGTCGCAACCTTAACAACTACAGCCAATTTTCAGGTAAGAAACCTTATCCTTCACCTGATTCTCCCTACGTAGAGGTCGGAATCGTGCCCTGGGGAGCAAGCTCACTCAACTATATCATCATCCGTTATGCTGATGTGCTCCTTATGAAAGCTGAGGCTCTGATCGAGCAGAATAAGAATCTTGATGAAGCACGTGATCTCATCAATCAAATTCGTGCAAAGGCTAACCGCTCGGTAGATCCTTCTTACACTCCGGTGGATTGTAATCCTTTGGTCGCTACTTATCTTGTACGCGAATATGGCGCTCAGGGTTGGAGTCAGGATTATGCACGCAAGGCAGTGCGTATGGAACGCCGTCTTGAACTCGCTATGGAGGGACACCGCTGGTTTGACCTCGTGCGCTGGGGAGAAGCTGTCAACACTGTCAACGCTTACTATGCCAAGGAGAAAAGCCTTTTCCATTATCTTGACAATGCTCACCTTAATGAGGCTGATATCTACTGCCCGATTCCGTTGAATCAGGTTGACAATGCAGGAGATCTTTATAAATAAAGGAATCAAGAATAGAAATACGACTTAACAATGAAATTCACAAAACTGACATATCTTGCTGCCGGACTTTGCCTTTTGGCGAGCAGCTGCTCGGAATATACTCCGACAGGCTATACAGAGGAACCCTCTCTTCCGGTGGTATCATCAATGGCTTACAATGTAACCGGAGCTGCCAACCATGATGTCAATATCAGCTGGACACTTCCCAATGATAAAGACGTTACCGGCTGTATTCTCTACCGTAATGCCACAGAGATAGAGAACTTTGATCTGAATGCTGATCGCCAGTATAACTATACAGTGCTCGGCACCCCTCTTGGTGAGGAGATTGTATATACTGTAAAGGTAAAATATGAGAATGGTTACCTTTCGACAGGCAAGTCTGTAATAATCAACCTTCCATCCGAGACATTCGACGGTGTTGCCAATCTTCAGGGCTCTGTTGACGGACGTGCTGTAACATTGAGCTGGACGCTTCCTTCTCAGGCTAACCGCACAGGGGTGCGTATAATCACTAATGGAGAGACCGAGAAAGCAATAACTCTTGATGCAGACGCCACATCCTACGTACTCAAGGCACAGCCTATGGAACAAACCCTGACATACGGTGTGGAAGTGGTATATGACACATATTACTATTCACCGGTAGTTTCAGTAGAGGAGACCATCCCTTATATCGAGCCCAAGATGCTCTATCTCCTTCCCGAGGATGTGGCGACATACAGCGATCTTGATGATGACGATGAGTATGCAGCTGCCAAATGGTTTGCCGCTCAGCCAAACGCTGAATTTGTTCATCCTTCCGAAATTTCAGATTATGACCCGGGTATTTATTCCGTAATGTGGATAGAGGTGGATAGAGTAGGAATCGGCTATGGCTGGCAGAACCTCCCATTCTCATCTGATGAATGCATCTCTGCGCTCAAGGAATATTCCGCAAACGGCGGTAGTCTCTATCTTGCCAACATGGCAACTCAGCTTACGGTTCCTCTGGAGATAGTGCCCTCTGATATGGGTCCGACAGTCTTTGGCGACGGCAACGGAGGAAGCGGTGATGACGTATGGGTTATCAATCCATATCTCGGCTGGGACTTCAAGGATGGTGCAGATCAAGGTTTCTACGACCGTACCGCCCATGCAATTTATGAAGGATTGACTCTCGAAGATCCTAATGGCTATGGTTATCCCAACCTTCCTCTTATCGGTCCCGGTCAGCGCGAAGACCATAACTGTCTGTGGGATTGTAATCTCTATGGCAGAGGAAGTTATCCTGACGTTATCAAGAATTTCGAGGTAACCACAAATTCACTTGTACTCGCTACCTGGGGACACGTCCGCGACCACTGTGTTGCAGGTCTTGTAGAGTTCTACTCTAATTCGACCCACGGTCGTTGCATCGCCAATGGTCTTGCCGCATACGAATGGAATCAAAATTCCGGAGAAAACCCATATCAGGGTAATGTTGAGAAACTCACTGAAAATATCCTCAATTATTTGAAATAAACGTTTGACAATTACGTTTATATAATAAATACGGGTGTTCCGCGGATGGGAGAAACCCACTCATCCGCGGAACCTCTCTTTATTCAACATCATAGAAGAGTCCGATCCTTCCGGCAATCCGAGGAGTAGAAAACGACAACCTAACTACCAACAAATGAAAGCAAACCTATACTTATTGACTATTGCGGGAATGGTTCTGACCGCAAACACAATTAAAGCAGAACAATTGCTTCATCTTCCGATGGAAGCAAACAAGCATGGAGAGCTTGCTGAAAATATCGGAAAGGGAACTCTCCGAATTTACGGCCACAATACGAATGAAAACATGCCCGGTGCTGTCGGGAAGGCACTTCGTTTCGACGGATATTCAACCTACGCGCAGGGTAGCGTAAAAGGGATGAATGATTTGTCCGGGGCAACCTTTTCTATGTGGGTGGCTCCTGAGACGTATCCTGTTATCGAGCAGGACACCCCTACAACAAAAAAGACCACTCTTGCGGGCACTTTCGATGAGACAGCAAAACAGGGATGGGCTTTCTGTATGGGATATACGGGTAAATACTCGTTTAAAATATATTCCGGAGGCTGGCCTGTTGAGGTTGAGGCAGATGATATAATACCCTGCTATGAATGGAGCCGGCTGACAGCGGTGTTCGACGGAGCAAACGAGAAACTCACTCTCTATCGCAACGGAAAAAAGGTTGGAGAGAAAAAAGTGATGGCAACTTTTAACGGCAATGCGACTAAGCTTACTGTCGGAAAAAACGCTGATTCGAAAGGGGGTATCTTCGCTCTTGATACTTTCAACGGCCTTATTGACGAAATCATTGTAACCGATCAGGTTGCAACTCCGGAGGAGATTGCCTCAGCCAAGGCTGAGAATGAAGCGGATCTCACCATACCAGCAAGTCGTTTTGAAGAGGATATCCTACGGCCTAAATTTCACGGCATGCCGGGAGCAAACTGGACTAATGAGACTCACGGCATGACCTATTCCAACGGAAGGTATCACGTATTTTTTCAGAAAAATGCCAATGGTCCTTACATGACACGTCTTCATTGGGGCCATATCTCAAGTGATAATCTTTATGATTGGAGGGAGGAGCCGATAGCGATAGCTCCGGGGGCTGACTTTGATATCAAGGGATGCTGGAGCGGAGCTGTCTTTACAGATGATGAGATTACGGAAGGAAAGCCGAATGTCATATACACTGCCGTAGACTATGCCAGGGCAACCATAGCACAAGCCTCTCCCCTTGATGATGATCTTTTGAAATGGGAAAAGGGGAATGCCCCTATAATCAACGGACGCCCTGCCGGCTTGTCTGACGATTTCCGTGATCCTTATTTCTTCCGTAACGGCGAGAATGCCTATATCGTTGTGGGCACTTCGAAGGGGAACGTAGGGGCTGCCACACTACATCGCTACAATCCGCAGACCAAGGCATGGAGCAATAATGGAGATATATTCTTCAAAGGTAGTTCCAAAGCTTCCGACGGGCGTTTCTGGGAGATGCCTACCGTAACCAAAATGGCAGACGGCAAGTGGCTTGTTACAGTTACTCCCCTTGAGACAGCAAAAGGGGTTCATACCCTCTATTGGACCGGAGATATAAATTCTGACGGCACTTTCTCGCCCGATGCGGCGTCTGCTCAGCCGCGCGATTTTGAATTGATCAGCGAGGATGGCTACGGACTTTTGTCGCCTACTATCTATAATCATGAGGGAAAAATAATTACGATGGGCATTGTCCCTGACAAGGTTTCCACCTCCGACAATTGCAGCTGGGGTTGGGCCCATCTCTATTCCTTTCCGCGTGAAATAAGTCTTGATGCGTCCGGGAATCTTGTGCAGAAACCATATTCGGGATTACGCGGCTTGCGCTCAGAGAAATGTGATCTCTTTACTGAAAAGAGCATAGACGGCACTATTCCTTTTGTCAATGCGGAAGGAAGGCAACTCGAACTGTTCGGTAAATTCATAATCGGAGACTCCGCTTTCGGATTCACTTTCTTTAAAGGAGCCGGCGGGGAAGCCTCTGTAAGCTATAATCCTGCCACAAACGAACTGACAGCAGATTTTTCCAAATTATCAAGAATATCCAATGACGGCCATCTCTACAATGGGGTCTATACGGAGAAACTTCCTGCAGAGCCCGCTAAGGGTTCGGAGCTGACTCTGAATGTATTCGTTGACGGATCAATAGTGGATATTTTCGTGAATGATACCTACGCCACTTCGATTCGTGTTTTCCCTAAAGAATCAGAGGCTGTGGCAGCAGAGGCATTCAGTCGTAACGGAAGCGTCATGGCGACTCAGTTGGGCGCCTGGCAATTGAAATCAACAGGTTCGACAGGAGTTGAGAGCCTCCCTTTCGGGTCGGGAGCTGCCTTAGATGATAAGGTGGATGTGGTTTCGATTTCCGGAATGCTCCTTAAAAGAGGAGTGTCAAGAGAAGTGGCTTCAAAAGGGCTGGAGAAGGGAATCTATCTTATCGGAGGAAAAAAAGTTGCGGTAAGATGATCATAAAGGAAAAAGATTAAGGTAAATAGATTACACATAGGTATAGTAAGTAAATAATTTGTACACGAGAGAGGGTTGCCGATTGTGAAATCGGCGACCCTTGTCTTTATTCAAATTTGCTGAAATTTCAAAAAAGTATTATCTTCGCCGGGATTAACTTAAAATCTAAAATCTTATGAAACGTCTCAATTCTTTTTTGTTGATATTCCTCCTTCCCATAATGGCGTTGATGCTCTTATGCAGCTGTGAAAATAAGGGAAAAAGGAAATATAGGATAGGTGTGTCGCAATGCAGCAATGACTATTGGAGAGTTAAGACGATAGAGGATCTCCGAAGGGAGCTTCTGCTTACTGATGAAGCCGAGTTGTCGGTGAGGATGGCAAACTCTGACAATACCACTCAGATAGCCGACATCAGATATTTTATTGAAAATGGGTTTGATCTGATCATTGTTTCTCCCAATGAATCTTCCGCGATAGCTCCTGTCGTCAAGGAAGCTATAAATAAGGGGATACCGGTTTTGACATTTGACCGAATGGTAGAGGGAGATGATTTTACAGCCCATATAGAGGTGGATAATCGTGCCTTGGGAAACGCTGTGGCAAAATATGGAGCGTCAATATTAAGGATGCCCATAAGAGTATTGGAGATACAGGGTCCCGCTTCCGCTTCTCCGGCTCAGCTCCGACACGCCGGTTTCACAGAAACCATGATTTCGAAACCTGAAGCGTCAATCATAGAGAGTGTGTATGCCGACTGGGACGGGGATAAGGCATATCGTCTTGCGGATTCAATCATAAAAGTGCACCCTGAAATAAATTTTGTCTTCGCCCATACGGATCACATGGCAATCAAAGCTGCGGAGGCTCTTGCAGCTAACGGAAGAAAGGATGTGAAGGTGGTGGGAATTGACGGTTTTCCAAATATCGGACTTAAGGCCGTAAAAGATAGTGTAATTGATGCTACCTTCATATATTCAACCGAAGGAGATCGGATTATACACACATCTCTTGACATTCTGAATGGAAGGAAATATGACCGTATAACTAAAGTGAACCCTCTGTCGCCGATCGACCTCTCCAACGCTGATATTCTGATAAGTCAGGATTCCCTTTTGACTAAGGAGACTGAAAAGATAAATCTGTTAAGGGGAAAGCTGGATGAATATTGGGAAAGACATTCAATGCAGACTTGGCTTCTTTATTCAATGATTATTATTCTCGTGCTGGCAGCCGGAGTTGTGGCTCTTCTTTTGCGTGCGGTGATATCAAACAGGAAGCATAAGGAGATTTTATTGCAGAAAAACAATCTTTTGGAAGACGAAAAGGAGAAGCAGAAGATACTTTATGAGCAATTGCAGGAGGCGACTCGTTCGAAACTCATGTTCTTTACTAATGTCTCGCATGATTTGCGTACTCCTCTCGCACTGATTTCAGGACCGGTTGAGGAGATTGCAAAATCGGAGGGGCTGAAGCCACGCGAGCGAACTCTGGTAAAGCTTGCCCAAAAGAATATCAGCATTCTCCGGAGGCTCATAAATCAGATTCTCGATTTCAGGAAATATGAAAACGGGAAGAGTGAGCTGAAATTGCAGGAGGTGGATTTACCTCGTCTCCTGAAGGATTGGACTGATTCATTCAGGGAGGTGGCTCGGCAAAGGGATATAAAGCTGAGCTTTTCATATAACGGAGATGCCGGGCAGACTTTGGCGATTGACCCTGAAAAAATGGAGAGGGTGTTCTTCAATCTTATGAGCAACGCATTCAAGCATACTCTTCCGAATGGGAAAATATCTGTTACAGCGTGTTGCGAGCAAGATATTTTCACATTCAGTGTCAAAGATACGGGGAAGGGTATTTCTCCTGATGATTGCGCGAAGATATTCGATCGGTTCTATCAGGCGGACACTGTTTCCCCCAAGGGCTCCGGGATAGGACTCGCCCTGACCAAAGCATTCATAGAACTTCACGCCGGGTCAATTTCAGTGGACAGCACCCCGGGGGTGGGAAGTGAATTTAAGGTTGCCATCCCTGTAAGACATAGTAAGGAACCGGCAGGTCAGCCCCTTTCCACAATAACTGCGAATGAAATAGCAACTGAACTTTCAGTTCCGGAAAGAGAGGAGAGAGAATTCGACGCCTCTTATCCCATAGTCCTTGTGATTGACGATAACAAGGATGTAAGGGACATGATTGGATTGCTGCTCGGAGAAAACTATAATATGATTTTTGCCTCTGACGGATACAAAGGATTGAGAATGGCAATCAAATATGTGCCGGATCTTATTATATGCGACGTGATGATGCCTGTTATGGATGGGATGGAGTGCGTGAAACATCTTAAGAAGGAGATCACTACTTCTCATATTCCCGTACTGATGCTGACCGCCTGTTCTCTTGAGGAGCAACAGAAGCAGGGTTATGACAGTGGCGCTGACGGTTATCTTCCCAAGCCCTTTAATAATGAGGTGTTTTTAGCTCAGTGCAATTCTTTGCTTCTAAACCGGCGCAGAGTGATGGATAATCTCGGCAAACAGAAAACGGGAGGCTTGGAAATAAAAAGAGATAAGGCTGTTTCAGCTCCAAATACTCATGACATTGAAAGCGAGTTTTATAATCGTTTCCTAAATATTGTCAGGGAGCGTCTTTCAGATTCCAAGCTAAGTGTGGAGGAGATAGCCTCTGAAATGAGTCTGAGCCAATCACAGTTGACAAGAAAAATCAAGGCTCTGACAAATTATACTCCGGTGGAGATAATACGCAATTACCGACTGAAACGAGCCAAGAGAGAACTTGAGACAACGGAAAAAAGCATAAGTGAGATAGCCTTTGAGATGGGCTTTTCCTCCCTTGCATATTTTTCGAGATGCTATAAGGAGGCATACGGCGTTCCTCCGACAGAAGCCAGAATGGGAGGTAGGTAACAAATGTTACATTTATAATAAAATTTTAGGCATCATTAAAATAATTATATATTTAACAGGCTGATATTTAAGAATAATATCAGCCTGTTTGTTTTTTTATACACTGAGGGTAGAGGAGGCGGCTTATAATAAAACCGCAATGATTTTCACAAATCAGGATTCTTGAAAAAATGATATTGTAGGCAACAAATCTTATATGCGACAGGAATGGTGAGCGATTAATTTTGCAGCAGAAATTTTCACCAAAACTAACATAGCATGAAAAAATCAATCCTCAGCGCATTGCTTATCATTTTTATGGCAATAGCGGTCCATGCACAAGAAATTACAGTGCATGGCACGGTTATTTCTCGCACCGACGACGAGCCCCTGATTGGCGCTACCGTTATGTGTGAAGTTACGAAAAAAGGTACGGCTACCGATATTGACGGACAGTTTGTGCTTAGTGTTCCGGAGGGATCTCTCCTCAAAGTCTCCTATATCGGTTATATGCCGATTGAGGTGAAGGCGGAGCCGGAGATGACAATTTATCTTGATGAAGAATCCGGCGCGCTTGATGAAGTTGTCGTGGTTGGTTACCAGACAATGAAGAAAGCTGATCTTACCGGTTCAGTATCCGTTGTTTCCACAAAATCATTGGAGACATCTTCCGACAGCGACCCTATGCGTGCTCTTCAGGGTCAGGTGCCGGGCATGACAATTACTGCCAATGGTTCGCCGAGTGGGGTAGGGTCTGTAAGAATCCGTGGTATTGGCTCCTTCAATGCCTCTCAGGACCCCTTGTTTATTATTGACGGCGTTCCGACCACTGCAACGCTCAACTCGCTCAATGCAAATGATATTGAGAGTATGCAGGTATTGAAAGATGCTGCTTCCGCCTCTATCTACGGATCAAGGGCTGCCAACGGTGTGATCATCATCACCACAAAAAAGGGTAAAAACAGTGGAGATGGAAAGGTGAATGTAAGTTTCTCTGCAAATTTCACAGCCCAGTTCTATAATGGACAGTCGAAGATGAAACTTCTTAATACTCCCGGCTATGCCACAGCCATGGCTCAGGCTGCCCTCAACGACGGACTTGATCCCGTGGCATACGCCTCAAGCTACGGCCTTAACCTGAATGCTCCTTCCGGCTATCCTATCTCGGTCTATAATATTGCCACGGGTCAATACCAGAACTATACAGTGAATGGTCTTTATGATGGCTTTATCAACGCCAAGAAGACAATGAGAATGAGTGATACTGACTGGCTGGATGAAATTTCACGTACAGGTTTTTCCCAACACTACGATGCAGCCGTATCAAGGGCCTCTGACAAAGGAACTGTCTTCTTCTCGTTAGGATATAAGAAAAATGACGGTATCCTTAAATATACAAGCTTTGAGAATATCGCCGGACGTTTCAACTCCTCCTTCCATATCGGACCATACGTAACTGTCGGAGAGAACTTCACCTTGACCTACACTGATCAGGTAGACTGCCAGCCGCTTGAAAATGCTCTCAAGATGCCTTCCATCGTGCCGGTCTTCGAGATTGACGGTGTTACGTATGCAGGACCGGTAGGTAGTATGGCAGACCGCCAGAACCCTTTGCGCGAACTTGCCTTCAACCGCGACAATGCTCTCAAGATATGGCGTCTTTTCGGAAATGCTTATATCGATATCAAGCCGATAAAGGGTCTTCTGTTGCGTAGTAATTTCGGTCTGGATTATGATGCTGCCTTTATCCACAGCTATAATTACACTTTCCATAGCGACATCGTTAACAATGACACCAACTCCACAACTCTATCGCAGGCTAACGATTCAAAATGGACATGGACTAATACTGCCAACTATAATTTCACCATAAAGGATGACCATACTTTCACAGTGCTTGCC
The DNA here is from genome assembly GCA_947176915.1 of uncultured Porphyromonadaceae bacterium. Lineage (GTDB taxonomy): Bacteria > Bacteroidota > Bacteroidia > Bacteroidales > Muribaculaceae > Lepagella. Next base: position 77,433 of record CAMWSM010000002.1, read on the forward strand.
GGTATGGAGCTGTTCCGCCAGAATAGAATAGATTTTGCCGGGTATAACGAGAATTACGATGTGGAGAACCCTAATTACATGTATCCTGATGCTTCATCAGGTGTGGAACGTGCCACAGGTAATAAGTCGGCTTATGCACTTGCCTCTTTCTTCGGTAAAGTAGACTATAATTGGCGTAATCTCCTCCTCGCTTCCTTTACAATCCGTCATGACGGTTCTTCAAGATTCGGTTCAAATAATCGTTACGGTACATTCCCCGCAGCCACAGTAGGCTACCGTCTTTCTGAAAACATCAACAAGAAATGGCTCGATGATTTGAAAATACGCCTCTCCTGGGGTAAGACAGGTAACCAGGCAATCTCCAATACCGCCCGTTATGCCCTTTATATCGCTGATTACGGTAATGACCGTGTAACCTCCACCGCCTACGACCTTCTCCTTCAGCAAAGCGGTGTGTTCCCTTCAGGCTACTATGCAAGCCAGACAGCCAATCCCAATCTTAAATGGGAAACTACGATACAGTATAATGCCGGTATCGATTACGGGTTCCTCGGCAATAAGCTGACAGGTTCTTTGGATGCCTATATTAAGGATGTAAAAGATATGCTCATCATTCCCGCTTATCTCGGTTCTATGGGTGAGGGTGGCGCTTCATGGCTCAACGGTCCCTCTCTACGTAACTGGGGTATGGAGTTTCAGGCAAACTGGAGAGATGAGCTCGCTTGCGGACTTTACTACAAGGTGGGTTTGAATTTCGACTTCTACCGCAACCGTGTTACATACCTGCCCTCTACCACAACCGGTTCATACGCTCACACTACCACTCAGAATCTTGTTGAGGCTCGTCAGCCTTACGGCTCAATAGTAGGTTACGTATTCGATGGTCTTTTCCAGAATGAGGAGGAGGTTAGAAGTTACGGACAGGAGAATGCCCGCGTTGGTGGAATGAAGTATGCCGACCTGAACCACGACGGCAAGATCACAGCCGACGACCAGACATGGATTTTCAATCCGGTGCCCGATCTCTCTTTCGGTCTCAATGTGGAACTTGCTTATAAGAATTTCGATTTCCAGATGTTCTGGCAGGGTGTTCTCGGACAGGATGTCTACAACTATCAGAAATTCCAGAACGATTTCTGGAGTGTAACAGACGCCGGCAGCAACAAGGGTGTGCGTGTGCTTGACGCTTGGCTTCCTAACGTGAACACAGGCTCTACAATTCCTATGCTGACTACAAACAATAAGGGTGATGAAGGGCGCACCTCTTCCTATTTCGTTGAGAATGGCTCATACGCTAAGCTTCGCACGCTGCAGTTAGGCTACACACTTCCTCAGAGCGTACTTGAGCGTCTTCGTCTGAATAAGGCACGTGTATATGTCTCAGGGCAGAATATTCTCACGATAAAGAGTCCGAAGCTCACTTGCACGGATCCGGAGAACCCAAGCTTTGCCTATCCTATTCCAACCTCTATCTCTTTTGGTTTGCAGGTTGATTTCTAATCATAATTTTAAAATAATAGAATCATGAAATCACTAAAGATATATCTACTCTCACTCGTTGCTTTGGGCATGACTGCATGCAACGATTTCATTGAAGTGCCTCCCACAGGCGTGATAGATGGAGAAACAGCCTATTCCGAGCCTGACAAAATGGTGAATGCGGCGTATGCCTCTCTCGGAGACTGCTGGTTTGAATATCCTTTCAATCTCTGGCCTTACGGCGATCTCGGTTCCGACGACTGTCTGAAGGGTGGAGGAGGAACGACCGACACGGGTTATCATCCGATGGAAATATGGTCGACACTCACTTCTACAGCAGGAGAACTTGACCAGTTGTGGTATCGTCTCTATTGCAATATCTCGCGCTGCAACCGTGCCCTCGTCGCCCTTGATGAGTATGGGGATGCCAAATTAGGTAAGGAGACTGCCGACCGCCGTCGCGGTGAGGTCCATTTCCTAAGAGGACACAGTTATTTCAAGCTCCTCACGATGTTCCGTCAGATTCCCTGGGTTGACGAGTATGTATTCAATAACAATCTTCAGGAACAGACTCCCAACAATCAGTTCACATACGAGGAGTTGTTTGGAAAGGTTATTAATGAGTTTGAGATGGCCTATAATGCTCTTCCGGCTGAAATGCCCGATGGGGGAGGTCGTGCCAATAAGATAGCGGCTGCTGCCTATCTTGCCAAATGCTATCTGACTCTTGCATGGGGCGACGGTTACGAGGCAACTGATGGAGTTAACTTCATCAACACCGAATATATGAACAAGGTGGTGGAGTATACAGGCGTTGTTGAAAACTCTCAGTATGGCTATCTTGCCGACTACGGCGATATCTTTCTTCCGGAATATAAGAATAGCGTGGAGTCAGTCTTTGCAGTGCAGACCTCACAATACACGGAGGACAATACACGTTTCGGACGTGCCAACTGGTCGAATATGCTTAACGGCTGCTGGGGTATGTGGTCTTGCGGATGGGATTTCCATAAACCCTCTCAAAATCTTGTGAATGCCTTCAAGACTAAGGATGGTCTCCCCTTATTCGATGAATATGACGCTACGAATGATTATCCGGTACAGGGTCAGCCCTCCACTCAGAAATGGGATCCGCGTCTTTTCCACACCGTAGGAATGCCCTCTTTCCCTTACAAATATGAGGAGGAATATATGATGACTACTGCCAACAGCCGCACCCCTTACACTTATGGTTTCTACACTTCTCTTAAAGATGTGCCGCAGCGTAGCGGAGGCGAAACTTTCGAGGGGTCATGGCAGGCATTTGCGATGAATGATTACGTGTTCCGTTACACTGATGTAATGCTTATGCGTGCCGAGGCGCTTGTTGAGCTGGGACGTCTTGAGGAGGCACGTACCATCATTAATGATATCCGTCAGCGTGCTGCCAACTCGATTGAGAAACATATTGACTATGCAGCTGATTTCTGCGAGATAGCCCTTTATCCTTCGACAGATTTTGCTACAAAAGAGCAAGCCCGTGAGCGTCTTCGCTGGGAACGCCGTCTGGAGATGGCTATGGAGAGCAGCCGCTATTTCGATCTCCGTCGCTGGGGGATAGCTTCTACAGTGCTCAACGCTTATTTTGCAAAGGAGGCTAAGTCGGTTTATAAATACATGGAAAGGGAAGATCCTGACAGTCCTGACAACATGACTATGAAAGAGGTGTCCGTCCCATACGGCCAGTATTATGACGATGCTCATTACACAGCCGGTAAGAACGAGTTCTATCCCGTGCCGTACAACCAGCTCTACTATGTGCCCGGTCTGTATGTACAGAACAAAGGTTATAATTAATGAAAGAGTTTTTTATCCTATATAAGAATGGTTACAATAGGTTTAGTAAGTAAATAATTTGTACGCGAGAAAGGGTTGCCGATTGTGAAATCGGCGACCCTTGTCTTTTCAAAATAAGAAAGGCGCCGAGGAAATCGACGCCTTTCTTATTATAAATTTTCAAATTTCAATTTTCAAATTTCAATTTGAAGATTGAGTATGCAATTTGTTACGTTGTCTTCAATTCGTGCAGCGAGGTCAGGACAGTCTGCCTTTACGAACTTCTGGCCTGTTACATGTTCGAAGAGTTCTATGTAGCGTTCGGAAACGCTTTCGATAAATTCCGGGGTCATCTCAGGCATCTTCTGACCTTCCTGACCCATGAAGCCGTGGTCGATCAACCATTGACGAACAAATTCCTTGCTGAGCTGACGCTGAGGCTCACCTTTCTCGAAACGTTCCTGATAGCCGTCGGCATAGAAATAGCGGGAGGAGTCGGGAGTATGAATTTCATCGATAAGAATTACCTTACCGTCGCAAAGGCCGAATTCATATTTTGTGTCAACGAGGATAAGCCCCTTTTCAGCTGCCATTTTCGTGCCAAGCTCAAAAAGCTTGCGCGTATATTCCTCCATAACTTTATAGTTTTCCTCACTTACCAGCCCTTGAGCAATAATTTCCTCACGCGAGATATTCTCATCATGCCCCTCGGCTGCTTTGGTTGTAGGGGTGATGATTGGCTCAGGGAATTTCTCATTTTCACGCATACCGTCGGGAAGCTTGACACCACAAAGTTCACGTGCGCCATTCTTATATTCACGCCATGCGCTGCCGGTGAGATAGCCTCTGATTATCATTTCAACGGGGAAAGACTCAGCCTTGCGCCCTACGGTAACCATAGGATCGGGCACCGCAAGTTTCCAGTTAGGCACTATCTCAGCGGAGGCGTCAAGGAAATATGCTGCAATCTGATTCAATACCTGTCCTTTGTAAGGGATTCCTTCGGGAAGGATGACATCAAAAGCTGAAATACGATCAGTCGCAACCATCACCATCACATTATCATTAATGGTATAAACATCGCGCACCTTTCCATGATATACCGCTGTCTGACCGGGAAATTCAAAATCGGTCTTTACCAAAGTTGTTGCCATTTTTTAATAAAATCAATTGGTTGTTTTTATGATGCGAAATTACTAAAAATCCATGAGAAATTGAATTAATTGGTATTATCAAAGTGCAAAAGCATGAATATTTATATTATAATTGATTAATAATGTATGTTTTTATATAAATATGACTTATTATTACAATTAAAATCCTTAAATTCGCGAAATAATGCTGTTCCCCTTATCGGGACAACTCATAAATGCAACCTTATTCATGGATTCAAAAAAGTTTATTCTACAGGAAAAAGACATACCTACAGCATGGTATAATGTGATGGCAGAGATGCCTGTGAAACCGCGCCCGATGCTTAATCCGGCAACCAAACAGCCTTTGACAGCGGAAGACCTTTTCCCTCTTTTTACGGAGGAGGCAGCCCGTCAGGAACTCAATGATAAAGATAATTGGATTGAGATCCCGGAGGAGGTGAGGGATATGTATCGTATTTGGCGTCCGACTCCTTTAGTAAGAGCGCGCGGTTTGGAGAAAGCTCTCGGCACTAAGGCACACATCTATTTCAAGAATGAAAGTGTGAGCCCCGTCGGATCACATAAGCTGAATTCTGCCATTCCCCAGGCTTATTATGCCAAGAAGCAGGGGGTAACCAATATCACCACAGAGACGGGCGCCGGACAATGGGGTGCAGCCCTCTCTCTGGCAGCAAAGCATTTCGGGCTTGACCTGGCGGTCTATATGGTTAAGGTAAGTTATCATCAGAAGCCTTACCGTCGTTCAATAATGGAGACATACGGTGCGGAAGTTATCGCCTCTCCAAGTATGTCTACCAAGGCAGGACGAAAGATCATTACTGAGCATCCCAACTATCAAGGTTCTCTGGGCACTGCTATTTCAGAGGCTGTTGAGCTGGCTATGTCAACGCCGAACTGTAAGTATGCTCTTGGCTCGGTTCTCAATCATGTTGCGCTCCATCAGACTGTGATCGGTCTTGAGGCAGAGAAGCAGATGGAGATGGCAGGTGAGATGCCTGACGTTGTGATCGGATGTTTCGGAGGCGGAAGCAACTTCTCGGGAATAGCTTTCCCATTCATGCGTCATAATTTCAGCGGCGAACGAAACACACGCTTTATTGCAGCCGAGCCTCAGTCATGTCCGAAACTTACACGCGGTGTGCTTCAGTATGACTTCGGAGATGAGGCGGGGTACACTCCTCTCATCCCTATGTACACCCTCGGTCATAATTTCGCCCCTGCAAATATTCACGCCGGAGGCTTGCGTTATCATGGCGCGGGTGCGGTAGTGAGCCAGCTTCGTTCACAAGGCTTGATTGAGGCGGTGGATATACCGCAGACAGAGACATTCGAGGCTGCTCATCTTTTTGCCCGTAGCGAAGGAATCATTCCTGCCCCTGAGAGCAGTCATGCGATAGCGGCAGCCATCCGGGAGGCGAAGAAAGCTAATGAAGAGGGCACGGCTCCGGTGATTCTGTTCAATCTTTCAGGCCATGGCTTGATCGACATGACAGCCTACGATCAGTTCCACAGTGGTGATCTTTCCGACTATTCCGTGCCTGAGGAGGAGATTAAGGCGAATACTGAATCTCTTGAGAAAATCATCTGATTCCCGAGGAATCAAATTGTCTTATTACAAATAAGCAAAGTTCTCGTAATGCTTGGGAGGGGATTGCTCCGCAATCCCGCTATGCAATAAGAGGAAACTCCTTTTTTGCTGACATAGCGGGATTGCGGAGCAATCCCCTCCCAAGCATTATGTCTCTTTTTATTTCTGCTTCAGTCAGTGAAGACATATTCTGCTGCAACTTCCGCAATCGCATCTTCATCCGGTTCCCACTGTCCGGGAGCAGTAGTGCTCATGCTCACTAAATCCATTATCGGATAATAGTCGCAATTGGGGAGATCATCTTCCGGATCAGCAATGTCGATTTGCCAGTTGGTAGTATTTATGCGCAGCTGCACATCGTCGCTGTATGCTTCCTCATCAGCAATGTATTCCTTGACAACTGACCGTAAAGATTTGATAAATTCTTTTGTATTCATTTAATTATAATTTAGAAATCGAATATTATGTTTGCGGCTACGTTCCAGCCGTTGGTATGGAGATTCATCCCTTCCGGAGAACTCTCTCTCACTGCGTTTCCAAGACCGAAACGGTAACCGGCGGTGAGCTGGATAAAGTTGATGATATCAATACCTACTCCTAAATCCCAGCCGGGTTGAACGATTTTTGTCGACAACGGGACGGCATCCTTATGATCAAGACGGAACATGAGCGATGGACCGGTGTAAAGCATCGGCGCCACGAGATTATTGGTCTTTGACAGATAAAATTTATATTTGAGATGAAGTGGCACTTCAATGAAATTTCTTCCGAACGAACGTGTTTCTCCATCGCCATTCCGGAGTTGAGTATTATAACGCGTGTATAATATCGCTATGTCAGGAGCAAAACCATTTTTCTCCATTTGCCATTCGAGGAGCATACCTCCGCTGAATCCGCTGCGGTTTTTAAGCGATATGCCCGGGGCATCTTTAAGAGTAGCTTTTGCGAATGACCCACCCAGTCTGAAGCCATAACGTAACTGCGCCTCAGCAGAAAGTGAAAGCAGAAGTGTGATAAGGAGAAAGATATATTTTGCTATTTTCTTCATCGTTCTTATTTTTATCCGCAAATTTAGTCAATTATTTTGAATTGCCATTCTTTGATGAGGCTGATTCCGATGAGGGCACTCCCGTAGCGGTTGCGCTTTGGGGATCTGCCATTAGATCGGCCGGTAAAATCCGAGACATACGGGTGAATATTAACACAATTACACTCAAGATAAGAATAGCTATGGCAGTGGAGTGAAGTATGTTTCCGAGTCCTACAAGCGGACTGACCGTAGCGCCGAAGACGTAGCCCATAAGTCCGATAAGAGCTGAAGCATCGCCGGCACATTGTCTTCCTTCGTTCATAGCGAGGGTGTTTCCCACTGTGAAAAGCATCCCCAGACAGAATATCATGGGTAGATTTAGTGCCTCATAAACCCAGACATTGTCTACGGTATAGAAACAGATGAACTGGGCGATAGCTACAAGCAGCAGCCCTCTTCCTCCATAAACAGCAGCTCGCTTAAGGGGTTTGAACCGGAGTGCTACCATAGAGCCGAAGGCTACGAACAAGGCATTGAATCCCATGAACAGTCCGAACTGAAGTTGCGTGAAGCCATAATGGTCTTGGATTATAAACGGTGCAGAGGATATGTAAGCGAAAAGCACACCGAGAGCCGATCCTTTGAGCATTACGTGGATAATAAAATGTTTATTTCGGGAGAGAACAAGATAGTTTTTAAATGCAGTGCCGAAATGTCCGGTTACCCGTCTTGCTTTCGGAAGAGATTCTTTAAGTGCGGGGGAGAGGAGGAGAAGCAGGGCGCTGAAACCGAACAGGATCCAGAAAATACCTTGCCAGCCTACTGAACGCGCTACGAGACCGCCTATCACCGGAGCACTTGCCGGAGCGAATCCGTTGATGGCTCCTACGAGTGCCATTACTTTTGCCAATGCACGTCCTTTATAGAGATCGGCAGGTATGGTGCGGGCAAGGAAGTAGCCGCCGGACGCTCCGAGACCCTGCACAAGACGCCACCAAATAAACACATGGATTGTCTTTGACCATACGCTGCACATTGCCCCGATGCAGAAAACTATCAACGCGCCAATCAGAATGGGTTTCCGTCCGAATCGGTCGCTGAGGGGTCCGAGAATCAACTCGCCGAATCCGAGTCCGATCATGCCGAAGGTGAGCCCGAGCTGCACGGTAGAGGTGGTGGTATGGAATGAACGTACCATTTCCGGGAGGGTCGGAAGGTACATATCATTTACAAATGAGCCGAATGCACTTAAGAGAACAAGATAAATTATAAGGAACACGTAATATCCTCCCGAAGGACCTTGCTGAGGGAGGGCAGATGTGGAAGCGGAGCTGGTGTTATTCATATTTTTCATAGTTTATACGAAGTAAAAACAATTCCTCAATCAGATAAGTTCAGGAAAGAATAATGATGAAGAATAAAGATAGGAATATGCACTTTTCGTTATTTTTTATTTGAGTAGAGAATTGATAATGGGGTAATAAGTAACCGTTCTTATCGTTTAAACTATATACACAAATAACTATAAAAAGGATATGGCAACCTCAGTATTAACTCCGACCCAGCGTGAGCTTCTTAAACTTTTTGCATACGATCACAGTGAAGAATTTGCATTGGAATTGAAAAAGGTTATAAATGCTCATCTGCAAAATATCATTGATGCAGAATCGGAAAGATTATGGGATGAAGGAATTCTTAATCAGGAGCAGTTGGATGAATTAAGAAAACAGGAGGAACTAAATTGATTTGAGTGGGTGATAAAAAAGGATTGCATTTGCAATCCTTTTTTATGTATCGGGCAGGTTCTATTTTATATTGTTGCGAAGTTTTGTCAGAAATGATTTCATGGCATCCGTATCATGGTTTTCTACAATTTGCTGCAACTCTCCGAGCTGCGTCCTTATCTTCTCAAGTTGCTGAGGTGTGTATGGATTGAACATTATTTCGCTCAACAGATGATCATCTTCTCCCAGCACTCCCCGCGCTATGTCGTGATGGCGCTTGAAAGTTGTTCCCGGGGCATCCTGATGTTTCATTATTCCTGCGAAAACGAAGGTTGAGGCGAAAGGTATTCCGAGGGAATATGCCATAGTTTCGTCGTGTTCATCGAAAGTGTATTCCACTACATTCAACTTTAGTTCGTTGTATATATCCTTGAAGAACACTCTTCCGAGATGGTCTCCCTCTTTAATAATAACTGCATTCTCATTGCGCAAATTGGAGAGAGAGGCGAATGTGGGACCGAACATTGGATGTGTGCTCACGAAGGGATGTCCTGCTTTTGCATAAAATTCCGGGAGCCCGGTCTTCACAGAGGCAATGTCGCTGAGGATAGCACTTTCGCGGATATATGGCAGGATGTTCTCAAATGCCTGGATGGTATATTTTACCGTAGCGGCATTCAGCACCATGTCAGGATCGAACGCCTTTATTTCTTCGGGGTCAGAGAAACGTTGCACATTGAAGGTGAAACGCAGTCGCTGAGGGTCCGGGTCAAATATAGCCACATCGTGGCGGAAAGAGAGGAGGTCGCAGAAAAAGGAGCCCATCTTTCCGGCCCCCAGGATCAGAATTTTCATAATTATCGACTTTCAGATAAATTTTTGCAAAGTTAATAAATAATTTTAAAGTTTCAGATTTTTAGAATATAGAGTGATTAATTAGAATTTGATGGTGTTTTATAATTTTTTCATAATTGGGATTTGTTAACTTTTGAAGAATTTATTATCTTCGCACATAATCTATTACCCCTTGTTTATGGACACTACACCTTCAGGAATAATAAACCCTATATATGACGAGGGTTTTAAGTTAATTTTCGGTCGTGAAAATATATCAGAAATCCTCCTTATAGATCTCCTGAATAATGTTTTCTTAGGAGATCCGATTTTTGGCAATATAACTTCTCTAAAATTTATCAATTCGGAACGACCCAACGAGATAATAGAAGGGAAGGGAGTGAGATATGATGTCTGCTGTCGGACTGCCTCCGGTCATCAATATATTGTTGAGATGCAGAAAGGGTATCAGAAACATTTTATTGAAAGATGTCAATACTATGTCAGTCGTGGAATTTCAGAGCAGGGATATAAGGGAGCCGACAGTGATTGTGAGGTATGGGATTTTTCTTTAGTCCCGGTTGTAGGAGTTTTCTTCTGCAATTTCAATGTGAATGGATTGGAACCCAAGCCTGTTGTGAAAGGGAGTCTGCGGGATGATGAAAGTGGTCAACCAATAGGACATTGGCAACGTTATGCATTTATACAATTGCCTTGTTTTAAGAAAGAGGAGGCATATTGCGAATCAAAACTTGAAAAATGGATTTATAACATAAAGAATATGGGAACAACACAATCAGTAGCATTCACAACAGACAGCGATATATTTTCATACTTAAGGAGTGTAAGTAATGTAGCTGCCTTGTCACGACCGGAAAGAGAGCATTATGAAGCATGCCTGAAGAGGGCCCGTGACTATAATGCAGTGCTGAAATCGGCAAAGGAGCTTGCTATGGAGGAGGGTCTTGCGGAGGGACGCGCGGAGGGACGCGCAGAGGGACACGCGATAGGTCTTGCGGAGGGACGTGCGGAGGGACGTGCGGAAGCGAATCGTATTACTGCTTTAAATCTGCTTGGTATGAATTTAGCTCCGGATGTTGTAGCGAAAGCCACAGGCCTTTCTGTTGAAGAGGTGGAAGCTTTGAAGAAAACATTGGAATAAGAAACATTCATACATTAGTCTGCCTTCATCAAGGCAGACATATAAAAACTAAAAAGGGTGTGCCATCGTTTTGGCACACCCTTAATGTTATTGTCATCTACGTAGAGAATTACTCGAAAGCAGTTACAAACTCATTGTAGTTTGTTTCCAACTGAGGAATGACTTTAGTCCAGTTGTTGGCAGCTGTAGGAGTCTGTTCTATGGCAAATACGGAATTCCAGTTACCACCTTCTGTCCAGCCTTTGCGATTAAGAGTTTCGCCACGACGCTTCATGTCATACCAGCTGTGTCCCTCTCCCCAGAGGTCGAAAGCACGATAATTGCATATTTCCTCATAGAGTGCGTCTCCTGAAAGAGTACATGTGTAATCGGGCTGATAAGGTTGTGTAGCTTTTTCCAGAGCGGCTATTGCAGCTGTCTCATTGCCAAGTTTGAACTCAGCTTCAGCCTCATTATATAGCATCTCAGCCATACGGTACATCAGAACCTGACCTACACCCGGATTGGATAGATTTTGGAATTTGGTTGCGTGATAATAGTATAAAGTACCATTGGATACAATACGTCCGTTCAGGAAGCCTCCTTTAGTACGGATGCGATTGTAAAACTTATTGATGGGCTCTACATTATCAATCTGACCCTGGAGTTGAGCTTGCTTCTTGGGATCTGTCTCCTTGGCGAGTGCATCCTGAAGATCTTTCAGATCATCCTCGTCAGTGAAGAGGGCCTTACCGGCACCCACCACATTCTCCAGACTTACCGGCATTTCGTCAGCTGTGGGAATTGCATAAAGCTTCAGGCGAGTATCAGCAGGATTGATCTTTTCAACAACCTGTCGGCTTATTTCCAGAGGATAGGTGCGGTTACTTGAAGAGGTGGCGTTAGAAGCGCAGTAGGAGAAGAAGGAATAATAGTAGATATCCTGCTGAGAGCTGTTGTAGGCACACCAGATCCATTCATCATTTGGAGTATTGAAGCCTGCCTCATATTGAGCCTGCGTCATAAGTTTTGACTTTGCGCAAGCAAGTTTAGCCTCGCTTGATGCCTTTGCCCAATCTTCACGTGTGAGAGCAGCGCGGGAATATACTGCATGGGCAACTTCTTCACTTGGGAGCCAGGTGTCAGAACGTTTCTCGCTGCTATTCTTGAAAAGTGTGATGGCTTCGTCAAGGTCAGCGTAAATCTGATCATAAACCTCCTTTAGAGTTGAGCAAGGCTTAGGATCGGTTGAACGGTCAAGACGGAGCACTACACCGCGAGAAGTACCGTTTGAATCACTCCAGCGGCGAGAGTATATCTGAACAAGGCGAAGGTAAGAATGAGCACGATATACAAGAGCCTGCGCCTTTATATATCCCCATTCCTCTTTCAAGCTTTCGTCCATACCGTCAAGATCAGGAATGCTTGAGATCACAAGATTGGCGTTGCCTATGATACGATAGCAGTATGACCATGGAAAAACGTTGTTGGTAGAGGTGGCGTTCGTGTTCCATGTTGAATTGATCAGAGAAGACCAACCTGTAAGGTCTGATTTCATTGTGCCGCTGCCGGGGTATTCTCCATAATAGAGAAGCATGGTGCCCTCGCCATTCAGACCCTGGGTACCGTTATATTGGCTTACCATAAGTCGGCCGATGCCATTGATGGCATACTGGGCATCGGATGGTTTCTGGAACATAGTCTCGGGCGTAACCTGATTTTCCGGCTCCAGATCAAGATAGGAATCAGAGCAGGCAGTCATCAGAGGAAATGCCACTGCGAGAAATCCGTATATTAATGTTTTCTTCATGTCTGTAATTGTTTAGAGTTCGAAAGAAAGTCCGAATGTAAATACTCTTGCCGGAACAAGATAGTTATTCTGACCGCCGCCACGACCCTGCTGCGGGTTAAGACCTTTGCGGTGTGTGGCAAGGAAAAGGTTCTCTGCCGAGAAGGATGCCTTCACATTGCTTACGCTGATTGCACGAAGGAGATTCTTCGGTAATGAATAAGTGAAGTTGATATTCTTGAAGCAAAGATAATCGCGTGAAATCAGCCAGCGGTCTGAATATGTATAGAAGCTGTTGGAATCACCCTTGTCAAGAAGCGGGCTGATATTGGGATTGATACGGTCAGGACTGTCTGCAGTCATACCTTCCGGTGCTCCGTTCCATGTATTAAGGATATCGGCGCTGCAAGCTCTCGGGCCGCTTGAAGGAGACATGAGCGACTGATAGGTATAGTCGATCAATTTACCGCCAAGACTGTAAGTGAAGAGTGCGGACAGAGTGAAGTCTTTCCAAGAGATACCGGCGCTGAAAGAACCATCAATTTTGGGAAGAGCTGAGCCTTTCCATGATTTCTCAGCATAGTTGTAATCATATACATAGTATTCTCCATTGATGAGCTGATAGTTGCTCTTGGTCAATTCCTTACTTCTCTCACTGTCTATCACTAACTGACCGGCATCATTCTTAGTGTAGATACCACCTAAGATTGTTCCATCGGCTTGCTTCACATAGTAGTCCGAGAGATTCGCTTTATAGAGAGACTTACCATTGGTCATGTCTACGCCTGCCCATGAATAGAGGTAGTAAGAGTAGTAGCTCTTCCCTTCTGCAATTTTGTAAGGTGTGCTGGTATAACCGTTCTCCCATAATTCGCTTCCATCAGGATTATAACCGATAAAATATTTGTACTCATCCGGAAGTTTGGTTACTTTATTGTCGTTGTAGCCTAATGACAGTCCGAGGTTTACCTTCCAATCCTTATTGCGGAATACGTCAACGTCAGTATTGATCTCAAAACCTTGGTTGCGGATAGTACCGATATTTCTCATAATACGTGAGTAGAGGGTCTCGCTTGCATAATCGTTAGGACCTGCTGATGCCGGAAGACTTACATTATAGATCTGATCCTTATTATTACGCATGTAATACTCTATACCGATATTCCAACGGTTGAAGAGTGTAGCCTCTATACCTACACCTATTGCTTCCTGACCCTCCCATTTCAGATCTTTCGCTCCAAGCTGATAGATATAGTATGCGGGGAGCTGGTTCTGAGCGGTAGAAGTAAGGAGGTCATAATAATTGTAGTAGTCAGCGGAAGCATCGTTACCAACGATACCCCAGTTGGCATAAAGTTTACCTGCATTCAGCCAGTTGCCTGCTTTTGAGCGGATGAACTCCTCGTTAGAGAATACCCAGTTGGCACCTACTGAACCGAAGTTACCCCAGCGCACATCTTTTGCAAATCGGGAGCTTCCGTCGCGACGGAATGAAGCTTCAAGAGTATATCTGTCGTCAAAGTTATATGACACACGACCCAGATATGATTCGATATTATTGCCGTTCCTGTAACCTGACATACTCTTCATTTCGGAGAAGTTTGACAGAGCCGGTATTCCTTCGAAAGCCTGCACACGCTTGCTGTCGTAGGTATAATCGTAATGATAGGAATAATTTTCATGAGCAAGAAGCACATTGAGATTATGCTTTTCGTTGAAAGTATGATTCCATGTCAACTGTTGCTGGAAAGTGTAGTTCTTATAAGTGTATATAGTCTTATTCAATGAACCCTGACCTACAGCATCACCTACAAGAGCTGATGAATAATCATAATTATCGGAATTTCGGGTATTGAGGTTTCCGCGTAGTGAAGCAACGAATCCGTATGGAAGGAGGATGTCAACGTATGCTGTACCATTCATTGTATTACGGATGGTTTTACGCTTATTTACCTGAGATTCCCAAATCACGTTACGGTTGGCATTCTGGTTACGGGTAGTAATCTGCTGCTCGCTGCCGTCAGGATTAACCTGAGTGTAGTAACCTATATCGTAAACTTTCTCACCGTTCTCAAGCACATACTCGCCGGTTGCCGGATTATGTAAGTGCACCGGATAGATTGGCGACATATAGCGGCAGAAGTAGAACGCATTGTTGTAGCTTGAACTACCGTCGCCCACACCATTCATTGTGCCGTGGTTAGTCTGATGAGAGACATTAACCTTTAATCCGGTCTTCAACCAGCTTACGGGATTGACATTGATATTTGTACTGGCAGTAATACGCTGATAATCGTTGTCGCGCATATAGCCATTCTCGTTGAGGTAGCCGAGAGAGAAACGATAGTCACTCTTATTTGTAGCACCCATCACGTTGAGGTTATACTCTCCACGATAACCGTTACGTGTAGCTTGATCCCACCAGTCGAGGTCTTCACCGTATGTGCCTAATAATGTTGCCGCAGTATTGAAATTTCCTTCATTGAACAATGCGTTGTTAGGCACGTTGAATGGATTAAGGTCGAGCCATTGGCTGACCAGATTGTTGGCAGCCCATGTGTTTGCATCAGAAATAGCAGTCGGGTCGTTAAAATTCAGTTTATTCTTTACGAGGTAGTCAGAATTTCGGACAATGAGGAACTGAGCCTGCATCCATTCCGGAATGCCGGCTTTCTCATAATCAGAAATACCTCTTTCATACCAACCCTGAGTTGTCTTGAAGTTAACTCGGATTTTACCTTTTTCTTTGGCTGTCTTTGTTGTGATGAGTACAACGCCGGCAGATGCACGGTTACCGTAGAGGGCAGCGGAAGCGGCATCCTTGAGGATAGACATAGACTCGATGTCGTCAGGATTAAGGTCGGAAAGATTACCGCCGTAAGGCACACCGTCAATCACATAGAGGGGTGTGTTTGAGCCGTTGATGGATGTAATGCCTCGGATGGTGATTACAGGGTCATTACCAGCTTCACCATAATTGCCGGAAACTGTAATACCGGAGGTACTACCCTCAAGTGCGGAAGCGACACTTGATACCGGACGTTCAGCAATCTTGTCGGCATTCACCTGAGAAACGGAACCTGTTACAGCTGATTTCTTCTGCTGACCGTAGGCTACCACCACGAGTTCATCAAGACTCTCGGCTGTGTTCTGCAGATAGACCTTCATGTCGGGGCGGAGATCTACGGTTGCAGGATTGTAGCCCACATAAGTAAACTTTGCTTTGGTTACGTTCTGAGGCACTCTGAGCGTAAAGTTACCCTCCACGTCAGTAGGCACGGCCTGTCCACCACCTATGGGGGCTACCGTAACGCCGATCAGAGGCTCATTCGTGGTAGCGTCAAGCACTGTGCCTGAATACGTGCGCAACTGGGCATTAATGCCGAATGTACACGCCAACACTGCCATCATAATGAAAAATAGTCTTCTCATCTGATAAATGTTAAGTAGTTAAAAATGTATATTCCTTTGTCTCTCTTAAGTCGCGGCGGGTTTGTTCCGCGAGGTTTTCAGGTATTGATTTCTCTCCGAGAAATTTAATAACTTGCGCCCAAGTTATTATTTTTATCGGTTAGGTTTGGATAGATAGAATTAAAGTACATTGGAGGGAGATTAGAATGATGTGCTTTAATACTTTTTTGCAAATTTATAAAACTTTTTCACTTAATTAATGAAACGTTGTATTAAAAAATGTTAATTAACGCTGTATGGAAGACTATTTTTGTAACAAATTATGAAAACAAGCATTAATGATTATATAGGCAAATGTGAGAATAGTTCTTAATTAAATTCTTTATCCCTATCAATCATAAAGATAAAGAAAAAAGACCGGAAGCCTTACCTTCCATTTCAAGCAGGAACAATTTTTTTTCAATTCCACCATTATATCCTCCCCAAGTGCCGCCGGATCCTACTACCCTATGACAGGGAATAAATAATCCTATCGGATTTTTCTTACATGCCATTCCTACAGCTCTTACAGACTTTGGATTTCCTATACGCCGGGCAATCTCCCCGTATGTGGCAGTGCAACCGTATGGGATTTTCAATAATTCTTTCCATACCTTCATCTCAAATTCCGTCCCTGAAGGATTGACAGGAATTGAAAAAGATGTCAGCTTGCCTTGGAAATAGGCATCAATCTCTTTTTCAATTCCTATAGCTTTTTTCATTTTTTTACCGGAAAAGAAATTTCTATCCGTAAGTGCTATGGCTTGATCTTTAATCCACCGGCATGCAACTATATCTATTTCTGAAAACTCAACTCTCAGAAATCCTATAGGTGTCTTTTTTATGAACCACTGAAGATTATTCATTCAATCGTGCTTATTTTCCAGCCGTCGATTGTTCTCTTTTCAGTTGAGAAATTCACTCCAGCAAGAATCTTTTGTCTTGGGTCCACCTCAAACCGCTCAGCATATCCCTTTTCTATAATCTGATCAAGAGCATCCGCCGGAGTTGAATTAACCTTAAATTCAAATATATAGATAAAGTTGGGAGTCTCGACAGTGAGGTCGCATCTCCCTCGGGAGCTGTGTGATTCCGCCTGTGCGATATAGCCCAATAGTTTGACAAATATAGCAAACATGTTTTGGAAATGAATCTCCTTGTTTGGCTCGTATTCGGAGTTTGTATCAGCCATCAGACTTTTTAGACGTCTTAGGAATCCCTCAATATCTCCTTTAGAGAGACTATCTCTGAAATTCTCTATTGCAAACAATCTCGGAGTAGTTTCCGGCTGAAAGAAATGATTGATAAGGGAATTCCAGAAGCTCCTATAGACTTCTAAATTAGGAATTCCTAATGTATATTCATCAAATTCCTCATCATAACCTTTTATTGTCAGGTAACCTGCTTGATATAATAAAGGAACGAGATCCTGTTTCATAGATCCTATATTATTCAGTTGGGATGCAGTTCTAACCGGATGTTTCAATTGTGAAAGGTCAAAATGATTTGTCTCTAAAATTTTTATAAGATGTGTGGGAGAACCGGACTCATACCAGTAATCCCTTATCTTTTTTTTATCAAAAGCCAAGAGCACACAAAACGGATTATATATACCCTCTCCATATTCGGAGAACATATAGCCATCATAATTGTCCTTGAATAGTGTCCACACCTGCTCTTCCGGAATATTTCTCACTTTGGAAAATTCCGCTACAGATTCTTGAAAGCTATTTCTGAATTCAGTTTCTGATATTCCGCAGACGGTATTATATCTCGGATCAAGCGTTATATCCGTCAAATTATTGAGCCCACTGAAAATATTAATTTTTCCAAACTTGGTAATGCCTGTAAGCATTCCGAATTTTATATATTCATCGCTCTGCTTCAATACTCCATAGAATCCTCTCAATTCATTTTTTAGAACTGAATTGAGTTCTGCATCATGGAGAGAATCTATAAGTGGCTTATCATATTCATCAACCAATACTACTACCTGTTTACCTGTTGATGTAGCAACTCCCGTAATCAAGGAAAAAAAACGTATTCCAAGGTCAAGACTCCTATCTTTCTCTGACAATCCATATTTCTTTTCATAAAAACTTATGTACTCTATCAACTTATCGCGAATTGTTTCTACTCCTGAATAAGAAGCGCCGCTTAAGTCAAATCTAAGCACAGGATATGACTTCCATTCCTTTTCAAGATCATATATAGCAAGTCCCTCAAAAAGAGTCTTTTTACCTTCGAAATATGATTGAAGTGTGGAGACAAGAAGGCTCTTCCCGAAGCGCCGGGGTCGGCTTAGGAAAACGTACTTATTACTCTTTACCAATTTATAGACAGATGCGGTCTTATCCACATAGAGATAATTGTCTTCCCTTATCTCTGAAAATGTCTGTATGCCTACCGGGTATCTCATATTGCCTCCAGCTTTTAATTTCTTGCAAATATAATGATTATTTTACTGATATTCTCTCTGTTTTTGTGAAAAATGGAGAATGTCTTTGGTCTTTGCTCAAAATAATAACTTGGGCGCAAGTTATTGGATTTCTCGGAGAGAATCAATACCTGAAAACCTCGCGGAACAAACCCGCCGCGACTTAAGAGAGACAAAGGAATATACATTTTTAACTACTTAACATTTATCAGATGAGAAGACTATTTTTCATTATGATGGCAGTGTTGGCGTGTACATTCGGCATTAATGCCCAGTTGCGCACGTATTCAGGCACAGTGCTTGACGCTACCACGAATGAGCCTCTGATCGGCGTTACGGTAGCTCCCCAGGGGGGCGGTCAGGCCACAGCTACTGACGTTGAAGGTAAATTCACCCTCAGAGTGCCTCAGAACGTAACCAAAGCCAAATTTACTTATGTGGGATACAATCCTGCAACCGTAGATCTCCGTCCCGATATGAAGGTCTATCTGCAGAACACATCCGAGAATCTTGATGAACTCGTGGTGGTAGCTTACGGCCAGCAGAAGAAATCTTCGATTACGGGGTCTGTATCTCAGGTAAATGCCGACAAGATTTCAGAGCGTCCCGTATCAAGTGTTGCTTCCGCGTTGGAAGGAACGACATCAGGCATCACAATTTCAGGTAACTACGGTGAGGCAGGTAGCAGTCCTACGATCACTATCCGCGGTTTAGGTTCAATCAATGGTACCAATACACCGCTCTACGTGATTGACGGCGTGCCTTTCGGTGGTAATGTAACCGACCTCAATCCAGATGATATCGAATCTATGTCTGTGCTTAAGGATGCCGCTTCCGCAGCACTTTATGGCAACAGGGCATCCAATGGTGTCATCCTCATCACAACAAAGACTGCCAAGGAGAAAGGGAAGATTCGCGTGAACTTCAAGACTACTCAGGGTTGGTATGAAAGAGGTATCCCAGAGTATGAACGAGCAGGAATTTCAGATTGGATGCAGGCACAGTATTACAATTATAGGAATGCCGCTTACATGACTAAAAACAAACTGGCGTATACTCCTGAAAATTTAGCAAAGGGAAATGATTTTGCAAATATCAATTTTGTAGATAAGTGGATTTATTCCAATATTTTCGATATGGGTCCCGATGGTGACTACGAACTGTTCTCGGAGGACGGTGTATTCAATCGTAATTTGGCCATCAAAGGGACTTATGCTGAAGACCTTGATTGGTGGGATCAGGCTATCCGTAATGGCTACCGTGGAGAATACACTCTCAACGTAATGGGCGCTACCACCAAAAGCGACTACCGGTTCTCACTTGGCTATCTTTCAGAGGACGGTTATATGCGCGATAACACCTATAATCGTATCACAGCTGCAGCCAATATCAATGTCAATCCTGTCAACTGGTTGAAGACCGGTTTGAAACTCAATGTCTCCCACCAGAATATCCGGGGAACCATGAATGGTGTAGGTGATGGAAACACATCCTACAATAATGCTTTTTATGTTTGCCGTTATATCTCCCCAATTTATCCCGTACATATCCATAATCAGGAAACCGGAGAATATCTTCTTGACGGAGCAGGAGGATTACAATATGACCCGGGTTATTACACATACGTAAATGATGCAGGTAAACTAACTCAGGTTAACACACGTAACCAGTTCTCAAACCGTAATGTCATTTGGGAGTCTGAAGTTAATAAGCGTAAGAATATCCGTAACACAATCAATGGTACGGCATACGTGGATTTCATACTTCCTTTTGGTTTCGTGGCTACAATCAGAGGTAACCTCAACACCAGAAATCAGGATGCCTATTCCTATGGGTCAGCACTTGTAGGAGATGCTGTTGGTGAGGGTTCTCTTTCAAAAACAATCTATACGTATAAGAACTGGACATTCCAGCAGCAACTTAACTGGAACCGTACTTTTAATGAGAAGCATTCTTTCAATGTGTTGTTAGCACACGAAAATTATTCTTATCAGTACGACTACACCTACGACAGCAAACGCAATCAGGCATTCGAAGGACTTGCCGCCCTCTCAAATTTTGCAGAAATGAAGAGCATGAGCGGCTATCGTTCAATGCAACGCACAGAGTCCTATCTCGCACGTGTTCAATATAATTTCGATGATCGCTACAATATCGAAGGTTCTTTCCGCCGCGACGGTACTTCAAGATTCTATAAGAAGGTACGTTGGGGTAACTTCGGTTCAGTAGGTGCCAACTGGGTGTTCTCAAATGAGGATTTCGTACGCTCGAAGACAGCTGATTGGTTGAATCTCGGTAAGCTATATGTCAACTGGGGTCAGGTAGGTAATGATGCTTCAGCAGGCTACTATTCATATATGATGCTCGAAAGTTTTGCAACACAGGATAAGGATAATGCATTCTGGCTCACTCAGCTTGCCGCTCCTACTCTGAAATGGGAAACTTCAGAATCATTCGGTGTAGGTTTTGAAACAAGATTCTTTAACCGATGGAATTTGAGTGCGGAATATTATCTCAAGAATAATAAGGACCTTATCTTCTCTCAAGGCTTCGCTTCCTCAGGAGGTGCTACCGGCACGGATGTCAATCGTCCTTATCTTGACACAAATATAGGTTCTATCCGAAATCAGGGTTTTGAAATCTCCACTGATGTTGATGTATTCGTAAATAAAGATTGGAAAATCAATATCGGAGCGAATCTGAACTTCAACGATAATAAGATCACCAAACTTCCGGATGAATACAAGTATTTCATAGGTTATGATCAGAATGGGAACGAACTGAATGAGAACGGTTATCTGAGCAGTCCTTACAAACTTGCCGAGGGGCACGGACGCTATGACTACTATACATACCATTGGGCAGGTGTGGATCAGATGACAGGTAAATCTCTTTATACCGCTAATCTACAGGATTACTATATTCAGAAATCTGACGGCACAATAGTGGGTGGTACGTACTCAAAAGATGAGGGTGGCAACCTGGTTCTTGACAAATCAAAGAGCTCAAAACTTTCTGCTTCAAATTATGTCGAGATCAATGGTGAATATTACGTAAACAATTATACGTATGCGGCTAAATCCTGGGCGGGTTCTGCTCTCCCCAAAGTGAACGGTGCGTTCAATGCAAACATCTCTTTCCGTGATTTCAGTCTTACCGCACTCTTCACATATAGTCTGGGTGGAAAATTGATGGATTATACCTATCAGAGTCTTATGTCTCCGGGAAACGGTCCGACAGCATTAAGCGCTGATATCCTCAACTCATGGATGGGTATTCCGGAAGGGATGACAGCCGACAGCCCTAACCGTATCTCTACCGATATAGCTCCTCTTATCGACTATAACGATTCTTACAGCAACACTACAAGCGACCGCTGGTTGATTTCAAGAAACTATCTCTGTTTCAAGAATATCAATTTCAGTTATTCACTCCCCAAGAAGATTATCCGTCCCGCAGGTCTGAGCAGTGTCAAAGCCTCTTTCTCTGCTGAAAATCTCTTCCTGGCTACTCACAGAAAAGGTTTGAATCCTCAACAGGGAAGCGGTGGCGCCCAAAGCAACTATCTCGTGCCTGCAAGAGTATTCACTTTCGGTCTTGCGCTTGAACTATAATTAAAAATAATCGAGCTTTATGAAAACAAAATTTATATATGGTCTTTTAGCCCTGGGGTTGACTGCATCTCTTTCCTCCTGTTCTGAGAATTATCTTGACACGGTGCCACAGAGTTCAGTTTCACTTCCCACCCTTTTCAATGATCCAGACGGGGCCCAGAACGCTATCAATGGTCTTGGCAAGTTGATGTGTTCCCAATATATGAGCACACAGGGTCAGAATGGAGAAGGTACCATGCAACTTTACTTTGGTGATTATCCAGGCATGGCACTCCAAAAATGTGACTATACCGGCTGGATGAACACCATCAACGGGAAATATCATTCCAACAATTCGAATGGCAACATGGCTTTCTCCTGGCATTATCCTTACCGTTTAATAGCCAATGCCAATATCATCATCAACAACATTCCTAAAGAACCTAAAGAGGAGGATAAGGCTGCATGGGGCTATATCAAGGCCCAGGCGCTTTGCTATCGTGCTCATTCCTATCTTTATCTGGTTCAGCTCTATTCCCGTCGTTGGGGCTATCGGGATGGTGAGTCGAGAGGTGTGATAATCCGCGATGATGCTGAGTATGGTGTAGATCCTGAATACACAATTACTCCGAAGGCTGCTTCGTCTCTTAAGGAGGTCTATGAGTATATTTATACTGATCTTGAGGAGGCAATCACACTCTTCCAGGCTTCAACCCAGAATCGTCCTTCATCAAAGCGTTGGCTTCCGGCAGAATCTGTAGCTCACGCTATCTATGCAAGAGCTGCTCTTACTCGCGAAGATTGGGCAACTGCCTCCGCTCAAGCTAAACTTGCTTGTAAAGGTGCAAGCCTGATGACCGCCGAAGAGTATGAGGCTGGTTTCAACACTCCCAACAATGAGTGGATATGGGCTGCCTTCAATAGTGAGGAGCAAGACGTTTACTACTATTCTTTCTTCGCATACGTGGGCTCCAATTCAAAGTCATCAAGCTGTCGCACAAATCCAGTAGCGATAAGCCGCCAATTGGTTGAAAAGATTCCGGCAAATGATAGCCGTCTGCGTATTTACGCAATTCCGACCGAGGAGGAACTTCCCAAATATCCTGAGCAGGTTTCAGGTTCGGGAAAAGTAACTCTGACAAGCACAGCTAATCTTAAGAAATTGAAAGCCGCTGCAGAAGAGGATCCTGATAAAAATGGACCCGCCTATGAAAATGCTCTTCAATGTAACGCCTTCTATAATCGTATCAAAGGAGACTCTTTCTATACCGGAAGAATGTACAGCACCACAACACTTTATTATTATCTTTGTACAAAATTCCTTGCTCAGAATGATCTTGGTGTCGGTCAGCTTTGTCTTTACAGAATGGCTGAGATGCTATATATTCAAGCTGAGGCAGAGTATATGTTAGGGAACGAGGCGACTGCCCGTCAAGTGCTTGAAAGCGCGGTGGCACCATATCAGGATAACTATACATGCACTCTTACAGGTGATGAGCTTCTTGAGGAGATACTTACTTACAGAGAGTTCGATCTCTGCGGAGAGGGTCACTCCTGGTTTGACATCAAACGTAGAGGTGCCTCCTTTGAGAGAAAATCCTGGCTTGATGGTGGTAGTTGGAATGAATCATTTGCTATCGAGGGTGGACCGAACTACGAAAATGACATGACTTTCGTTTATCCTCAGATCGAGACTAATTATAATCAATTAGTGCAGAGCACTGAGAGCCCGACTTGGCCTAATTAATCTTGAGATAAGCAATCGAAAACTATGATACGAGGGGTGTTGCAATGTGAATTGCGACACCCCTCGTTCGTGTTCTCGCTCAGAGGATGAGATTTTAAAAGTCAATAATCTGTCTCAAATCTGCAGGGAGCCTGATCAGGCGAGACAGGCATCGAGAGCAGCCATAATGGCAGGCTTGTCAAGCTTCTGACCGATGAAGACGAGTTTCTGCATACGGTCGCCATACTCCTCATCCCAGTCTTTTGCGAGTCCGGGTTCTGTGGCGAGCATACGCATCAGTTCATCTTCCGGAGCGGTGGCATACCATAGCCCGGCTTCAGTGAGTTTTTTCTGCACTCCGGCCTGTTCAAAAAGATATGACATATCCGTATTGTCATTGAAATAACAGATTCCTTTGGCACGGATGATATTTTTAGGCCATTGCTTGGCTACGAAGTAGTCGAATTTGTTGATGTCGAACGGACGGCGGGCGAAGTAGACAAACGTGCCTATTCCGTATTCTTCAGCTTCTCCTTCGCCGTGGTGATGATGGTGATGATGGCATACTCCATGCTCATGGTCGCAATGAGAATGATCTTCATGCTCATGCTCATGCGCATGCTCATGATGGTGTTCATGCTCATGGTGATGCTGATGCTGATGTTCTTCGCGCTCTTTCTCTATCTCTTCTATAGGCTTCTCAATTTGCTGTATCCAGGTTGCGGAGGTTACTGTATTTTCAAAATTAAAGAGATGAGTGTCAAGAATCTTGTCGAGGTCGAAGTCGCAATAGTCACATTCAATGATCTCAGCTTTTGGCTGAAGTGCGCGAACCACTTCCTTGATGTGCTTTGCCTCTTCGGGTATTACCTCTGAGATTTTGTTGAGGACAATGATGTTGCAGAATTCAATCTGCTGGATAACGAGACTTTCAATATCCTCCTCCCCGATATTTGGAGAAGTGAGGCGATCTCCCTTGTCAAATTCGCTTTTCAGGCGCAAGGCATCCACTACAGTCACTATGCAGTCGAGCACAGGCACTCCATGACGCACAAGATTAGGAGCCATGAAAGGCATAGAGCATATTGTCTGAGCGATTGGCTCAGGCTCGCAAATGCCGCTTGCCTCGATAACGATATAGTCGAAATCTGCCTCCATAAGGTCTGAAAGCTGTTGCATAAGGTCAGTTTTCAAAGTGCAGCAGATGCAGCCGTTCTGGAGGGCTACGAGGGAGTCGTCGCTATTGCCAACTATGCCACCCTTGGCAATGAGGTCTGCGTCTATATTGACTTCCCCTATGTCATTAACGATTACAGCAAATTTTATACCTTTTCTGTTATTTAGAATGCGGTTGAGGAGAGTGGTTTTTCCGCTTCCGAGATACCCGGTGAGCAGAAGCACCGGAGTTTGTTTATTTTTCATAATCTATATCCTTAAGATAGGTATTTATATCTGAAATGTGATATTGCGCTTCATTGATTGTATAAGGAAGTTGCACAATCTGAGTTACTTTCGCTCCCGGAATGACCGCCTCAAGCAATTGAGCTACTGAAGGAACGGAGGGAAGTTGGGAATATTCCGAGAAAGTATAAGAAGTGAATACAGAATTTCCACTTACACCCTGACGGTTTAGCCACCACCCGTTGTCAAGTTTAAGGGGGGCGGAGGATGCCGAGATGTCGGTAGGAGCAGGATAATAGAGAAGTCCTCCATCACTGTTGAGCGTGATCGCCACGTTGTTCGCGTAGTCGCCGCTCATGCGGAAAGCGGTGGCTTTCGGAATTTTAGATTTCACTATCATAGGATCCATTTTTTTAACCTTGGGGGCTTCTGTAGAAGGGGAGGGGGCAGTAGCCACATATTGCTTGGAAGTGCAGGAAGCGAAAAGAGCCACTGCAGGTAGCGTATAAAGAAGAAGTCGAGAATTCATATTCTAATATGTTTAGATAATATTCAATACTTACTTATATGCAAATATAACAAATTTTTTCTTTAAAGCCAAATCAGAAACTTACTTTGAGCATAGCTTCGATTCGATTGTCGTGTGATTGGGTGCCGCTGTAGTCCACTCGTCTTCCGTATAGATATTCGAGTCCGACCTGCACGATGCTGTTGACATTGCAGAAAATATTAGCTACAGCATATTGGGCATATTTGTAGCCTGTCTTCCAATCTGAAGATGAATCTGAGAAGGGATGATCGTAGGTGCGGACATGGCCGTATGCCGTAGAGCAGAACCATTTCGGATTGAAATTATATTGAAGGCCTCCGTATGCTCCCCATACTTCCACAGGGTCAAGCGCGGAACTATTGTCGGGATCCGGCATAAGATCCATTCCTAGTCCGGTTAAATCCTGAATATAGCTTGCTATGCCTTTGCCGTAAACCCCTTGCCAGCATGCCGAGAGACCTCCGGCTATAGGGGTGGTGCCGCTTGTTTTAATACCCCATCCGACAACATCCACATTTCGTGAGGCAGTCAGATCTCGATAGTATAGATTACGGATAATAGCAGAGAAACGCAGCCATCCCGATCCTTTTGCCCAATTTTTCTGTAGATAGAAGGGAATGTCGGGCACACGTTGTGACACGGTAGCCGTATTGGAGGCGTTTGTGAATGAATAGGTGGGCATATCAAGTCCGATACCGGCTTTCCAACCCTGATTCTTGCCAAATGTTTTCTCATAACCGATCATGCCATGAGTAACACATGTGAAGGCATTTACCCCTTCATAATCGATAGTGGTCGGTGATGCTCCTGCATCGGTAAAAAGTGAATATGTATAGCCGGCGGTGATGCCACGGTATTTCAGATATGCATGATTAAGGGATGGTGCATAATTATTCCCCACGAAGTTGATTGAGACGTATGCTCCGAGCTGGTTCACATTCCCCGGAAGCGCAACGACATTGAGATATATGTTGCTCTGTTGGGCGGTAAATTTGAATTGAGCTCCGTTGCCGGGAGTTTTTGTCATCGGAATGCCTGAAGTTGCGAACAAGATAGGGGATGGGATAGGATTTCCTATATCATACACCCCTTCAGTAAGGATGTTCGCACCTATGCCCATGTAGAACTTACCCTCCTTCCCAAGCATTGCAAAACGCGGCACATCCGGGATATTGTAAACGTGCGGGGCATTCTGATGAAGAGTTTCATAGAGGGAGTCTCCCGGCTCCATCATTTTTATGCCTCCTTCATGGAGATGGCTTGACGGATGTGTGTGCGGAGGAACTGAATCCTGTCCAAAACCTGTTAGTGTCGCGGAGAGGAGAAGTGGAAGTAGCAGGGCTTTTTTCATATTTGAAATAAGTTGATGTTTTACAATTATAACAGAGTAACCAAAGTTAAGTTTAATTAAATAAATAAGTGCCGGAAAATAGTTTAATTGAGCATAACGGAAATTTATATTACCTTTGCAAAAACAACATAACTATGGAAATGAACCATCTCCCTAAATATCCTGTAAGCACTGCCGATTTTGAAAGGATCCGCACAAGAGATTATATATATGTGGATAAAACAGCGTATATCCACACATTAGTAACGAGGGGGGTATATTATTTTTTGAGTCGTCCACGCCGCTTCGGGAAAAGTCTTCTTATCTCCACTCTTGAAGCATATTTTCATGGGAAAAGGAACCTATTTAAAGGTCTGGCAATAGAGAGGCTTCAGCCGGATGAATGGAATGTCTATCCTGTGCTTCGATTTGATATGAGCCGGGGGATATTTATCGATAGAACCGGAATAAATACAGTTTTGGATGGATTTCTGAAAGAGTATGAAAAGGAATATGGAATTGAAAAGGAGGATGAGGCTCCTTCCGCCAGACTGGCTCATATTATAAAGTCTATCAATAGCAGGACTAAAAAACGTGTGGTTGTCCTGATAGACGAGTATGACAGTCCGCTTTCGGGAGTGGTTGATAATCCTGAATTATTCGAATATAACCGCGGTGTGCTTCACGGATTTTATTCGGTGTTGAAAGCTATGGATCCATATATTCATTTCTGTATGCTTACGGGAGTAACCAAATTTGGAAAAATGTCTGTCTTCAGCGGATTGAATAATCTTGAAGATATATCAATGGATAACCGTTACGCAGGTATTTGTGGAATCACCAATAAAGAACTACATGATTATTTCGAGAAAAGTATAAGCTATTTGGGCATTAGTTGTGGTTGGGATATTAAACAGACTTATGAAAACCTAAAATTTAATTATGATGGGTATCATTTCTCTGATAGTATGGAGGATGTCTACAATCCTTATAGTGTCTTAAATTGTCTTGAGAGTAGAAAAATCGGACCTTATTGGTCTATGTCAGGGATGCCTACTCTTCTTGTCAGATTGTTGAAAGAAAATGATTTCGATATAAATGAATTGAATGGCGCTGAGGTAACGGCAGATCAACTGAGCGCACTTATATATGAAAATATAGATCCGATAGCTCTTTTTTACCAAACCGGTTATCTGTCTATAAAAGGATATGACAGGGAGTTTGACCTATACACGGTAGGTTATCCTAACCGGGAAGTAGAGAAAAGTTTGTTGTCAGGCATACTTACCGGATATTGCCCTTCAATAAATAGGGTAGAGGGTATCGTTTCCAAAATGACTCAATATCTTAGAAAGGGATTGCCGGGGGAGTTTGTAAAGGAACTCAAGTCTTTTTTGGCAGGCATCCCGTTGCAGTTGCGTAAAAAAGTGGGTGTGTATGAGAATTATTATCATACAATTTTTTATTGCGTAACACGTCTTCTGGGACTTAATGTGAAAGCGGAGTATTCTACTTCGGAGGGTTTTATAGATATATTGATAGAGACAAAAAAATATATTTACATAGTAGAGCTGAAGGTCAACGGTAATGCTGCAGCAGCTTTGCGGCAAATTGAAGAGAAGCACTATAGCGCCTCTTTTGAATCTGACTCCAGAATGGTGTATAAAATAGGAATAGGATTTTCAAAACAGAGCGGAACCATTGATTCTGTAGAGATAGCCGGATAGAATAAGCCACGTTGGATAAGAGTCAAATATCTTTTGTAAAAAAACAGGGATTGAAAGTCGGAAACTTTCAATCCCTGTTGATGAATTATTTTTCAAATAATAATTATTTTAACCTTATGATAAGCGGCTCACATCGTTGTTGGTGCGGACGTCGCCTTCTGCGATGCCCTCTTTCATAGCTGCTTGAATTTCTGCTTCAGTAGGCTGATAGTTGGCTGCCCATTTGGACACCTGATCGGGCTTACGGCCCTCAATCTGCCAGTTGAAGGGATAGAAGTCATTGTCAGGATCTCTCCATGATGGTTTACGCTTTGCATAAACTATGAATGGGAATGCTACAAAAACTACAACTCCGATAAGGATAATACCTACGTAGACTACAGGAGAACCGGTGGTAATCTGGGCTGGCGGGACAAAGCTGATCACCAATGCTACGAGAGCACCAAGAACGCCAAGAATAAAGACGAACCATTTGCCGAAATTGCCGCAAGGCACACGGAAACCTCTCTTTACATTAGGTTCGGTTCTGCGAAGTCTCAGGAATGCACCATATATGATGATTACCATGATAAGATACAATACGGTAGACATTTGGCTAAGAACCTGATAGGCTGACTCAACACTCGGCATTATAACCAAGGCAAGTGCCAATACGGTTACAAATATACCCTGTACCCAGAGGATAGGAACCTGAATGCCGTTTTTATTGACTTTCTGGAGACCACGGGGGAGGAAGCCTGCACGACCTACGGCGAGAATACCTGTAGAGGGGGCTGAAATCACCACAGTAACCTGTGCAAGCGCACCGATTGTAATCAACAGTGCCATAACATTACCCAACCAAGGCACACCCATGGCAGCCCAAAGGCGATTGTATGCTACAAGCAGCGATTGGAGAAGATTGATATCTTTTTCAGGAACGGCTGCGCCGATAGCAAGGGTGGAGAAGACGAAGATTGCAAGAATCATCACCACGGCTATAAAGCAGGCACGCGGGAAATTCTTTGCCGGATTGACCATTGAAGGAACATGCACTGCCTGCATCTCCATTCCCGCATAGAAAAGGAAGATTGACGCTGCAAGCACTATATCACCGAATTTTGAGAAGTTCGGGAAGAAAGGCTGGTCGGTCGGGATATAAATCTTATGGCCGAGAGCCACATAGAGTATACCAAGAACAATAAGGATTGCGGCCGGGATAATCGTACCGGTCAAACCTCCGAATGTTGAAAGTTTATTTGCATATTTCTGACCTTTGAAGGTTACGAAAGTCGCAATCCAGTAGACAGCCAATACTACGATAAGAGTGTAGATCACATTCTTCGCAAGTTTTTCGTCGAAAGTTTCAGGCCAGAAAATAAATGCGAGAGAAACAGCGGCGAACATCAGCACGGCAGGGAACCATATAACGACCATCTGCCATTCCAAATACATCGCCACCCAGCCCCATTTCGGACCGAATGCCTCGGAACACCATCTGAAAAGACCTCCCGAGCGAGTATAAGCTGAAGCTAATTCTGCACAGACAAGTGCATAAGGAACGAGAAAAACAAGGGCAGCAAACACATAATAGAAAATTGAGCCGTAGCCATATTCCGCCTGTGATGCCATGCCACGCATACTGACGATATTGGTCACTATCATGATTGCCATGGCACCCATGGTAAGCGTAGCTACCTTTTTCCCGGTCGGTATTTTTCCGGCACCTGCCGGCGTGGGCTTAGTTTGAGTGGTATCCATAATTACATAGAATGATAGTTTAAAAATAGAGTCCGACGTAACGAACGAGACACAACTCGTTGTTTCACGTCGGACTCGGTTATCTATAATTATCTCTCAATCCTTTTTGTAGAGGATTGGGTTTTCACTCTTATTTATTTACGAACACGAAGTGCGGGATATGCCTGACCTACCTTTGTTCCAACTTTGTAGTGAACTCCGGGATGTGCAGTTATTTCCACGTTGGAAGCACGTTCATAAACAGTAACGATATCTGAACCACCGAACTGGAAGTAGCTGATTTCCTCACCTTTCTGAAGTGTTACACCCTCTTCTGCAGTAAGAATGATAGAGCTTACCTGAGCCATACCCATCGGGAGAACTGCAACAAGACCAACCGGACTGTCAATTACTACAAGACCACGAGTCTGCATGAATTCGTAACCGGCATCATCAGGAGCATCAAATACTCTCTTAGCCTTAATCACTGAACGTCCGAAAGGATCATTAGGTATAGGTTCGGGAACGACCTGCAGATAAGTTGTGCCCTGGATTACTCTTGCCTCGACAACACGACCTCCTACAGGTGCATGCTGACGGTGGTAATCGTATGTGTTAAGGAATGAGTGGGTCCAATGACCTCCTTTGAAACGATCTGCGTATGGGCTTCCTTCGAGAAGTTCTTCAATCTTCCAGTCAAGACCCTTGATGTCTACGTGTGAGTCGCTGTTGATTTCCCACTGACCGTCAAATGTGCAGTCTGCAGGCGATACAATGATTGAGTCATCCCAAGGAGCTGCGATAGGACGGTAACCCGGTTTTGTGCGACGTGCGAAAAGCTGGTTATAGCTCTTCCAACCGCCACGCGGACGGATATACTCATTCATGTTATAGAGAGGTGATTCATAGAATGTACGCTCTGATTCCGGTGTGAGTGAACCCGGCTGATCCATCCAGTTTCCAAGTTCGGTAACGAATTTACGCATCCAAGCTGAAAGTGGAGTCAGAGGCTGCATCTGGTCATGAGGTACTACTGCGTTCTGAAGCTCCTTGACAGGTGACTGATCAAGAACGAAGTAGAACATACATACATGTTTGTAGACTTCTTTACCGTAGCGGTCCTCTACAGGTACCCAGCTAAGCTGTGCGTTACACCAATCGATGTAGTCATCAAGATTCTTGATGTTCTCAAAGCCGTAAATATTATAGCTGATAGCTTTCTTTACTGCCTCTTCGAATTTGTCACGCCAGCCGTTGTTGTTGATCATGTCAACCAATTCCTGTACTACAGGATGCAATGTTTTTTCCATAATATAATTATTTTTAAAAGACGTGTGAGTAAAAATTGATCGAAACTAATCAGGGAAATTCCTTACCTTTTTAAGGTTATGTCCTTGCCATATCGAAGAAATTCTAAACACATTAAATTCGAGAACTATTGTTTTCAGAAATATAGCAATTATTCAAAAATTATCAAAGTAGGGGTCTTCGACTTTTTAATCAGTAATGTTATTGTTCTGACTACGTTAATATAACATTCCCTATGGAGAAATTGTTTTGGGAATGAGTTTTTTTAATGAATTTCAAAAAATAGCGTTGTTTTACGAGGCTGCGGAGCGGTTAAAGTTATAGTTTGGGGGTCATCTATTATTGGTCATCTATTATTAAGGAGTAAGAATTGGATCTATGGAAGACTAAGTTTCTTGCTGCTTCAATAGTTAAAATTTAGATTCATAAATTTTTTATCAGGTAGCCTTGAAACAATATAGGAACTTATCGTGTTAAAAAATTAATATGAATTTGGAGGAATCCAATCATTTAAACATAATTCGGAAGGATCTGATATGAGGAGTGAAAGCAGGATTATGATTTAAACAGCAACAGAGGAATCCAAACATTAATGAATTATTAACTTTTAAAGCCTTTATCTATGAAGTATGTTAACTCCGGCGAAGGTAAGATTCCTCTAATAACTCTCATCTCCATTCTTACTATCTCTTTGGCTGTAAACCTTCCGGGTCTTGCAATTTCCCCTATTTTGGGAAAGTTAGATCAGGTTTTCCATCATGTTACAGAGCTTGAGGTGCAGCTGCTGACTGTCTTGCCTAATCTCGTAACAATACCGTTTATTTTATGCTCAGGTAAGATATGCAGTGAGAAAAATCAGATATTCGTACTCGGTTTAGGGCTTGTAATCTATACAGTGACAGGCATCCTGTATTTTTTCGCGGGCAGTATGACCGAGCTTATCATTCTCAGTTGTGTTCTCGGAATGGGATGCGGTCTTATTATACCTTTGGCAGCGAGCCTTATCTCGCAGAACTTCACAGGAAAGGCACGTACGAAGCAGTTGGGTATGAAGTCCTCTCTTTCTAACTTCTCGATTATATTTGCAACTCTCTTTGTAGGTTGGGCTGCCTCGATTGACTGGCACTTGTCATTCCTGGTTTATCTTGTGCCGATCATACCGTTGGTATTGATTTATTTCATGAGCAACAGGTATATCCAAAAACATAGGATTCTTGATTCAGTGGCTCCGGCGTCTTCAACCGGTCAGACTGTTTCCGTGAGTTCCGGAGCAAGCGGAACGGGTGGAACACCTGCTTCAAATTCTGTTGCTCAGAGATTCACCAAAAAGCAAGCTCTTTGGCTTCTCATCGGCATAATGGTGCTTTATTTCGTTATCACGTACGCTACTGACATGGTAAGCTATTATCTTCCGTTCACAATGGAGCATTATCATTTTTCTACAGATGATGTCGGGGTGGCAACTTCCCTTTATTTTGCCGGAATCACTCTCGGAGGTTTCTTGCTTACCCATGTGATAGCGATTTTGCGACAATATACAATGCAGGTGACGATTGCGTTATGTATAATAGGTCTCTTCATGGTTGGATTCCTACATGCCTACTGGTCGTTTATCCTCGGAGTTTTCCTTATGGGATTTGGATATGGCGTGATTCAGCCCGTTTTTTACGATAAAACTTCTGACATTGCCCCCACTCCTGCGAAGTCAACAGCATATTTCTCTTATCTTCTCGCCTGCAATTATGTCGGCATAGCAATAGTGCCTTTCATAATCGGAGGAGCCGAGAAATTGTTTAAGGCACAAAACGACCCCAACTTCGCAGCGATATTCAACGGATGTGTCCTCGTTGGAGTATTGATTATCGCAATATTTAAATTCAGGAGTTTCGCCTTCAAGGCTGAAGAAAAATAAGAAATAAATAAAAAAGGAGGATTCGAATCCTCCTTTTTTATTTTTTTAAGCTGGAGTTACGCCGGGAGTGGGGTCAGTCCCCTGACCCCGGGGGCGACGAAGAGCGATGATTAAGAATCAGTATGATTCCTTTTCGTTGGGGAAGTCCCCGCTTTTCACATCATTGATATAGTTTTGCACTGCATCTGTCATTATGCCGGCAAGGTCGGCATATCTACGTAGAAAACGGGGAGAGAAGCCTTTGTTGATGCCCAGCATATCATGCATGACCAGTACTTGACCATCCACTCCACCGCCGGCTCCAATACCGATCACCGGAATTGAAAGCTGATCGGCAACCCTTTTTGCCAATTCAGCGGGAATCTTTTCAAGCACCAGGGCAAAGCAGCCGATCTCCTCCAGAAGACGTGCGTCTTCGATAAGCTTATTGGCTTCAGCCTCTTCGCGGGCACGCACGTTGTAAGTGCCGAATTTATTGATACTTTGGGGGGTTAAGCCCAGATGCCCCATAACCGGTATTCCGGCAGAAAGTATGCGCTCCACTGATTCACGAATTTCACTTCCTCCTTCAATCTTTACTGCTTCGGCATGGCTTTCTTTCATTATTCTCACAGCGGAAGCGAGCGCCTCTTTGGAATTGCCCTGGTAAGAACCGAATGGCAGATCCACTACGACGAGGGCACGTTTAGTGCCTTTCATCACCGACTTTGCATGATAGATCATCTGATCGAGAGTTATGGGGAGGGTGGTCATATTTCCTGCCATCACATTTGAGGCTGAATCACCTACAAGAAGGACATCAATTCCTGCTTCATCAAGAATTTTTGCAGAGGAGAAATCGTAGGCTGTGAGCATAGAAATTTTTTCTCCACGGCTTTTCATTTCGACAAGACGGCGGGTCGTAACCTTGCGCGTATTATCAATGGTATTCGTTGACATATTTTAATTTGGAGAGAGAATAAATTTATTTATTTGGGTTGTTTTCGGGTTGCAAGGATGAGAGGCGTTGCAAAATTACAAAAAGAGTGTGAATTATGAAAATATGTGTTGTTGTGGAAATTAACGGAAATTGTTAACTTTGCACAATAATTGGTGCAAATCTCACAGAGTTTTGCAGATAGACAAGATAACAACATAAAGATATGGAATATAATCACCGCGAAATTGAACAACGCTGGCAGCAGTACTGGCGCGATAACGAGACTTATCGCGCAACGGAGAAACCCGGAAAAAAGAAATTTTATGTTCTTGACATGTTTCCTTATCCTTCAGGAGCGGGTTTGCATGTAGGACATCCCTTGGGTTACATAGCGAGCGACATCTATTCGCGCTTCAAGCGTCAGCAAGGTTTTAACGTGCTCCATCCAATGGGTTATGATGCTTACGGTCTTCCTGCAGAACAATATGCCATCCAGACCGGTCAGCATCCTGAGAAGACCACTATGGCTAATATAGCGCGTTACCGTGAACAGCTTGACAAAATAGGCTTCTCATTCGACTGGAGTCGTGAGATCAGGACCTGTGATCCTGAATACTACAAATGGACCCAGTGGGCTTTCATCCGGATGTTCAATTCCTATTACGACCGTAAGGAGCAGAAAGCCCGTCCGATTTCTGAGCTTGTGGCTCATTTTGCAGAGAAAGGCACGGAGGGAGTTGACGCTGCTTGTTCAAAAGAGCTTCACTTCACTGCCGCAGAATGGAATGCGATGAGCGAAAAGGAGAAGGCTGACACATTGATGAACTATCGCATCGCCTATCAGGGGGAGACAATGGTGAACTGGTGTGAGGCTCTCGGCACTGTGCTTGCAAATGATGAAGTGAGCGAGGGTGTCAGCGTTCGCGGAGGGCATCCGGTTGAGCAGAAGGTTATGAATCAATGGTGTCTGCGTGTGTCCGCATACGCCCCGCGCCTTCTTGATGATCTAAACACTATCGAATGGAGTGATTCCCTGAAAGAGACACAGCGCAACTGGATAGGGCGCAGCGAGGGTGCTGAGATGAGATTCCCGGTGGTAGGAAAAGATTTCGACCTTGAGATATTCACTACGAGAGCAGACACAAGTTTCGGGGTAACATTCATGGTTCTTGCTCCCGAATCGAAATACGTGCAGCAGTTGGTGACTCCTGAGCAGAAGGAAGCAGTCGATGCTTATCTTGCCGAGGTGAGCCATAAGACGGAGCGTGAACGCCAGATAGAGAAAAAGGTGTCGGGTGTGTTCACCGGAAGTTATGCGGTTAATCCTATTTCGGGAAAGGAAATTCCGATTTGGGTGAGTGATTATGTTCTTGCCGGATATGGAACCGGAGCAATCATGGCAGTTCCGGCACACGATTCACGCGACTATGCCTTCGCCAAGCATTTCAACCTTCCGATCATTCCTTTGATAGAGGGTGCGGATGTAAGCGAGGAGAGCTTTGACGCAAAGGAGGGGAAGATGATAAACTCCGCTAATGAGAAACTGAATCTCAACGGACTTGAGGTGAAGGAAGCCATAGCCAAAACAAAAAGATTTATTGAAGAGGAGGGTATCGGTAGAGTTAAGGTTAACTATCGCCTCCGCGATGCCATCTTCTCCCGCCAAAGATATTGGGGCGAGCCCTTCCCGGTCTATTATAAAGACGGAATTGCTCATGTTATGGATGAGTCAGACCTCCCGTTGATGCTTCCTGAAGTGGACGCTTATCTTCCGACCTCTACAGGAGAGCCACCCTTGGGGCGTGCAAAGAATTGGGTTACAAAAGAGGGTTATCCGATAGAGCTTTGCACGATGCCGGGTTTTGCCGGATCAAGCGCCTACTATCTACGCTACATGGACCCGCGCAACAACGATGCTTTGGTGAGCAAGGAGGCTGATGAATATTGGCGCAATGTGGATCTTTATGTAGGAGGATCCGAACATGCCACAGGCCACCTTATTTACTCGCGCTTTTGGAATAAATTCCTTTATGACCTTGGTCTGGTTGTGGAGCCGGAGCCATTCCGCAAGCTTGTGAACCAAGGCATGATTCAGGGAAGGAGCAGTTTTGTTTACCGTGTGAAGGACACCAATACATTTGTGAGCAAGGGGCTGAAGAATCAATATGACGTTACCCCGATACGTGTGGATATCAACATGGTGAGCAATGATGTCCTGGATATTGATAAGTTCAGAAGCTGGCGCCCTGAATTTGCTGACGCCGAGTTTATCCTTGAAGATGGAAAGTATGTCTGTGGCTATGCCGTAGAGAAGATGTCTAAATCTATGTTCAACGTCGTTAATCCGGATGATATTGTAGACCGCTACGGCGCGGACACCCTCCGTCTGTATGAGATGTTCCTTGGCCCTATCGAGCAGTCGAAGCCTTGGGATACTAACGGCATTGACGGAGCCAACCGTTTCCTCAAGAAACTTTGGGGACACTTCGGCAAACTTGATCTCAGCAAGAGGGAACCGATGACAAAGGGTGAACTCAAGACAATGCATAAGCTGATAAAGAAGGTTACTCAAGATATTGAAAATTTCTCTTTCAACACATCGGTTGCGGCATTTATGGTGGCGCTCAACGAACTGACAGCCCAGAAATCTACAAATGTAGAGGCAATGGAGATATTCACCCGTCTGATAGCTCCCTTTGCGCCACACCTTGCGGAGGAGTTTTGGCATCAGCTTGGCAAAGAGGGGTCGGTGGTGGATTCCGAATGGCCCGTATATGACGAGGCGAATCTGAAGGAGGACACCGTAAAATATCCTGTCAGCTTCAATGGAAAGACACGCTTCATGCTTGACGTGCCGGCAGAAGCCGACAAAGCTGCAGTAGAGGCTGCTGCCCTCTCCGCCCCTGACGCTGAAAAATGGCTTTCCGGCAAAACTCCTAAAAAAGTAATAGTTGTCCCCGGCAAGATCGTCAACATCGTTATATAAGGAGATGTAAGATTTATAAGAGGAAAACGATTGAGTTATAATAAAACGCACCATCGGTGCGTTTTTTTTATTATGAAAAAAGAACTTCCGAAAATAGTTTTTGCAACCAATAATCCCCATAAACTTGAAGAGGCGCGAGCTCTCGCAGAGGGGAAAATACGGATATTGTCATTGGGAGACATTGATTGTCATGATGAAATTCCTGAGACTGCCGACACTCTTGAGGGGAATGCCCTTCAAAAGGCGCGTTGGATAAAGGCGCGTTATGGTTATGACTGTTTTGCCGATGACACGGGCTTGATGGTCGATGCTCTTGATGGAGCGCCGGGCGTCTACAGCGCGCGATTCGCAGGTCCTGAGTGCAATCCGACTGCCAATCTGCATCTCCTTCTTGAGAAGATGGAAGGGGAGAGGAACAGGAGTGCCAGGTTTGCCACAGTGGTGGCGCTCGTTATTGGCGAAAAGGAATATCTTTTCAAAGGGGAGGTCGAGGGAACAATTGCGACCGAGCCTCATGGAAAGGGAGGATTCGGTTATGATCCTATCTTTATCCCCGTAGAATCCGGGGTGGCATTCGCGGAGATGACTCCGGAAGAAAAAAATGCAATATCACATCGTGGACGCGCCATGCGCAAATTTATTGATTTTCTTATCAAACAGGATATTTAAATGAGAAGACTGATTCCTCTTTCCTTTCTTCTCGTGGCTTTTTCAGCCATGAGCAATCCGTCGTGGATTATTCATCCTACTTTTGACGGAGAGATCACGCATATAATAGAAACTCCCGAATATGTCTATTATACAAGCCGCACTCTCCCCCCTGATAATAACATAACCCCTAATTACGTATCGCTTTTCCGTTATGACAAGGAGGGGGAGGAGACAATTGCGCTTTCCAATGCCAATCTCCTTAATAACGGAGTGATTTTTGATGTCATACGCAATCCTGAGAAAGGATATATCTTTACAGTTGATTGTGATTTCGGAATAAACATCATATATGATGATGGGAAGAATATTTATATCCCTGACTACAAGAATGCGAATATCTCACAAAGCAAGAGTGTGAGAACCCTTACTCCGGATCAATCCAAGGGTCATATCTATATGGCGACTGACTTCGGATACGTGGTTATAAACGACGTGAAACATGAGATTGCCGACAGCCGCAACTATGGGGTGGCTGTTCAGTCGGTGGCACGCCTCGGAAAGCATCTCCTCCTGCTGAGTGGCAACAAGCTTTTGGTAGCCCCTGTGGATGAGCCTCGGTTCTCATTGTCGGATTACACCGGTGTGAAGGAATTTTATGTTCCTATAGGTCTTTATCCCTTAAGTGAGAATAAGTGTCTTCTTCTTTCGAATGGAGGAGCGCCGCATTATCTTTATCTTCTCTCTGTTAATGAAAATGGAGAGATCGAGATTGGGGAGCCCTGGGTGGGTAATTTTTCCGGATTGGAATATACTGACGATGGAGTCATAATGACCACTCCCGACTTTCTTATGAGGATTGACAAGGAGGGGCAACAGACGACGGCAAACTGGCCTGAAACACTCTCGACCGGTAAGGGCACCTCCGGAAATTTCAGAGATTTCTGGATTGCCGATTCTCGGAAAGGGCTTAAGGGTCTTAAGCTCGATCAGGAGAAAGGGTGGAGCCTGACTTTCGACTACATAGCTCCTAATGCTCCATCTCCGTTTCTCTCTTCATGTATGGCGCAGCATCCCACAGAGGGTTTGCTGGTCGGCAATTTAGGACGGGATAGAGCTAATATGGACTATGTAGGTAAAAGCCCTATCCTTATTAGCGCCTATAAGGATGGGAGATGGAGCAACCTATCGGCTGCATATACCGCCCCGGAAGAGCCTGTAGTGATTGAAGATCCCTACGGCTTCTCGATAGATCCTGATAATCCGGATTATATCTATGCCTCTTCGTTACATTCCGGATTTGCGCGTATTAATCTAAGAGATGCAAAAGATGTGATTCATTTCGTCGCTCCATCCCATAAAAATGAGAATGAAACAGGTTATGTTCCATTGTTGCCGGATGTGGCAAGTCTTGAAAATTGGTCAAGCAGTTGCTCCACACCACGTTTTGACAGTTATGGTAATCTGTGGACAATTTATGCCAACTATGACTTGGCTAAAGAATACAAGCTTCCTCTTTACTGCTGGGAGGCTTCCGACAGAAAGGCGAGTAAGACGGCAGCCGATGTAATGCTCCCGAAAATCCTGTACGTAGACAATATCGCCCCTATTCATGGAGAGGATCTTTTCCCCCTTGTTACCTCGCGCAACCGGAACTATCTTCTCTATGCTTCTCTCTTATGGGACAGCCTCATAGTGCTGATAGATACAGCCGGGACTCCGACTGATCCTTCTGACGACCGGAACGTGTTCTGGGACCATTTTGTAGATCAGGATGGAAATGAGTTTGAAGTGCATAATATTGAGCAGATATATGAGGATCCTGCCACCGGTTATGTATGGGTCGGACATTCTGCGGGAGTGTTTTATTTCGATCCCGGCACTCTTATTTCAGGTGCGCCAAGGGCTATAAGGATAAAGGTAGCGCGTAACGACGGAACGAATCTTGCGGACTATCTATTGCATAATGTGATAGTTAATGATATTGTTTCAGACAAGGAGGGGAATAAGTGGTTGGCAACTTCAGGAGCCGGTTTGGTGCGCACCACATCAGACGGGAAAAAGATACTTGAGGAATATACCACTTCCAATTCACCGATTCCGGACAATAATATCCTCAGTCTGGGCTATATCAGAGACACTAACTCTATTGTCGCCTCAACCTTGAAAGGGCTGGCAGAATACCGCATAGGCGACAATGGTGGGATGGCGGCTGGTTCGGAGGTTAAGGTATATCCAAATCCGGTGAGACCCGGCTATTCAGGCTATATAACCATAGAAGGGCTTGAAGACGGTGCTCTTGTGAAGATTGTTGATGCCGGAGGAAATATGGTGAAAGAATTGGGTCCCGTTAACGGAGAAAAGATAGAATGGGATGGGACAAACCTTCATTTCAAGAAATTGAACAGCGGGGTTTACTTTATCCTTGAATCAAGCGGAGACGGCACCAACAATTTTTCAAAAGTCGGAAAAATACTGATGATTAACTGATGCTTTCTCCTAATAATAATAAAAAAGATGAGAATACGGCATGGGAAAGAATAAGTTGAAGAAATTTGCGGAAATGGAGACATTCAGTTGTGTCCTCCAATATCCTCGGGAAGTTTTGCTCCGTGATGGTTTTCCATATTTTGGGAAATGGAATGATTTTTTCAAAAATAATGGATTGATCACCCTCGAACTTGGATGTGGCAAGGGTGAATATACCGTAGCTCTTGCAAAAGCAAATCCTGATCGCAACTATATCGGAGTGGATGTAAAGGGGGCGCGTATGTGGAGCGGAGCAAAAGAGGCGGAGGAAAACGGGATAGGAAATGCCTCTTTTCTGCGTGCTGAGATAGAGAATATAGATAAATTCTTTGCTCCGGAAGAGGTGGATGAAATTTGGATTACCTTCCCTGACCCTCAGATGCAAAAGACACGCAAACGGCTCACATCGACACGTTTCTTGAAGATGTATGGGAAGTTTCTTAAACCGGGAGGATTAATCAATCTGAAGACTGATTCCCCTTTCCTCTTTGAATACACAAAGAGATTGGCTGAATTAAATGGTTTTGAGATTGAATTCATAACCGACGACCTTTACGGAAGCGGTAAGGCAGACCCTGTTACATCTATAAAGACTTACTACGAAAGCCAATGGCTTTCCAGAGGTAAGAAGATTAAGTTGATAAAAATGCGTGTGAAGGATTTTGATGACCTTCAGGAGCCTGAGATTGATGATATAGAAAAGGATGATTATCGCGCTTATCCGCGCCATAGTGTGGATATGAAGGTTAAGGATTAAATAAACTGGATTTATCGGGAATAATCAGGATTAAGATTGTTATAAAAAGAAAAAATAGAAATTTCAATATGACATTATATCCAAATCTGATTCTTGATGCGCTCAAGAATGTGAAATATCCCGGCAACGGGAAAAGCATCGTTGAGAACAATATGGTGGAAGACGACATTCGTATTGACGGTAACAAGGTTAGTTTTTCTTTAATTTTCGAGAAACCTACGGATCCGTTCATGAAGAGTGTGATGCGTTCGGCAGAGGCAGCGCTGAAAGCCTACATTTCCACAGACATTGAGGCAGACATCAATATGAAATATAGTCAGCCAGCTGCTTTAAAACCGGCTAATCCGTTGCCACAGGTCAAGAATATCATAGGAATATCCTCAGGCAAAGGAGGAGTAGGGAAATCAACGGTGGCGGCAAATGTGGCTATCTCATTGGCTGCGAAAGGCTACAAGGTAGGTCTGCTTGATGCCGATATTTTCGGTCCATCTATGCCCAAGATGTTCGGTGTAGAGGATGAACAGCTCTACATGGTTAACAAAGAGGGTCGAGATTGGATAGAACCTGTTGAGAAATATGGGGTGAAGATGCTGAGCATCGGGTTTGTGGTTGACAAGGATAGCGCTGTGCTTTGGCGCGGAACCATGGCAAGCAACGCTTTGAAGCAGCTCATAACGGATGCATGGTGGGGAGAGCTTGATTATTTCCTCATTGACATGCCTCCCGGAACGAGCGATATTCATCTCACTCTCGTTCAGACTCTCGGAATAACCGGGGTTGTAGTTGTGTCAACTCCTCAGGAGGTGGCGTTGGCAGATGCAAGAAAGGGCATATCCATGTTCAGGGGTGAAAAAGTCAATGTGCCGGTGCTCGGCGTGGTTGAAAATATGGCTTGGTTCACTCCTGCGCCTCATCCCGAAGAGCGTTATTTTATTTTCGGTAATGGAGGAGCCGCACGTCTTGCAGAAGATTTAGGCGTGAAGCTCCTTGCGCAGATTCCTCTTGTGGCAGATATCTGCATGACAGCCGACAATGGAGCGCCTACCGCCACTAAGCTTATCAAGACAGAGAATGAATTGCCTGATCCGGAAGCGGAGGCATTCTCTTCACTGGCTGACGCTATTGTAAAGGCATGTGAGGAGCGTAATCTGCAACTCCCTCCGACATTGAAGGTCGAGACACATTGATCAGGCGAAGGTGTAATTCTTTTTACGCTGACGAATATGGCGCAGACGGAATATAAGGTTCCCTATCGGTCGCCATAGAAAGAACAAGGGCAGCAGCAGCCACGGGGTGGAAGCCTCAAGGCGGTGGGCTGCCTTTTCATATATCACTATTTCTGTAATATTAAAAGCTAAAAGAATCACCAGGGCAATGGCAGCAGGCAGAAGATTAGGCAGAGGAAACAGAGCTGCTGCAAGGGCGGCAGCAGTTACAGTCCACTGCATGCAAGAGCCAAATCCGACTCTAAGAAAAGGAGTTTTCGGGAGAAAGGCTGCAGTGAATTGATAGCGTTCCTTCAGGTCGGCGTGCATGCGATTAGTGGCTTCTCCCCAATCGAGGGTGAGTATCCCGTCCTTGACGAGCATCACTTCTGTGTTAATCTCATCAGTGATATCACATACAAACAAGTCGTCGTCACCATGGAGGAGATGAATGGTTTTTGAGAACCCTTTTTGCTCAAAGAAGAGATGGCGGCGATAGGCGAGATTATGCCCGTCTCCACGGTAAGTATAGCCTCTTAATGAAGCGCCTGTCCACTGGATTATACCTAATGTGCTGTCAAAAACCTTATACCATTTTGTCGGTCCGCTGAACAGGTTGGCATCCAGATGGGAGATTCCCAACACCACCTCCGTGAAACTATTTTCAATGAAGGGGGTCATCATAAGTGTAAGCCATGAGGAGGAGGGGATGATACAGTTAGAGGTTGTGGTGAGCACTATATCACCTTTCGCTGCCTTTATGCCCAAAGTGAGGGCAAGTTTTCTGCGGCTCAAATTGTGGGAACCCGGGGGTATGAATGTAACATACAACCGGTCAGGATAAAGAGATGTGAGACGTTCGGCAAGTTCTGACGTTACTTCATTATTTCCTTCGTTGACCACGACCACCTCAAAATTGGGATAATCCTGAATCATGAGCCGGGAAAGATAGTCGGTGAGATCCTCTTCGCGAGTGTAGGCATACACCACGACAGACACTTTCGGACACTTGACCGATGACAGGAAGTCTGACTCCTGACGAAACTCAAAATCCTCGGTCTGTTCATCGGCAGCCCGCACAATCCTGAGCATCGGCATAAAACGTACCTTAATTGCAAGAATGGCAGCTGCCACCGCTATGCCGAGGAGAATCCAGATGATTATAGGGATGTTTAAATCAAAAATCATTATAGCTGAAATTAAAAAAAGATGACCGGGGATTATCAGAATTCAGAGAAGAAGTAAGGTTTGAAGACAATTCCGACCCTGAACATCGAATGAAATTTATTATAGTCGAGGAGACATTCTCCATAACCGTTATAATATTGGGCGAAAAGATTCAGGTTCATTTTCGCATTCACTTTCCAGGCAGTCTCAAGGATGGTGTTATAGTTGAAGTTCCATCCTTTACGTTTAACAAGCGTAAGACCGAATGTGAATTTCTTATTGAATGTCATGGCGGTGATTCCCCACTGATAT
This sequence comes from uncultured Porphyromonadaceae bacterium, assembly GCA_947176915.1. Lineage (GTDB taxonomy): Bacteria > Bacteroidota > Bacteroidia > Bacteroidales > Muribaculaceae > Lepagella. Next base: position 121,666 of record CAMWSM010000002.1, read on the forward strand.
ATGCCGCAATAGTTCAGTATATCCTTATTGTTCATTCCGTCGATAATCGGAATCCAGATTTTTCCATGCACCATCAGAAATTCATCAATCATCGTGTGTCCGCAGAATGATACTCGGTTCCAGCTGCGTGAGGCTTCTCCGTCTCTTCCGTTGCTTTCATGCTCCAATAGGAGTGTGAGTTTGCCGACATATCTTCCCTTGCTATAGAAAGGCTTCGCCCAGCCTATGCCCGGATTATAGTTGAGGTCGTGCATAGGGAGTGAGTTTTCGAACACGTTCCAGAAAGTTTTCTGGTTATACATTAGAAAAAGATATGATTTCCAAGGGAGCACGGCATTGGTTATTCTGAAGGCGAGAGAAATCTGAAATTTCACGTCGGAATTGGTTCTTGTCGGTTTCTTGCCTACGGTTGTTCCAACTGTAAAGTAATTATCTTTATACAGTCCGAAATACGGACCATAGTCAAGAGTCTCCTTCAAGGAATCGGTAAATTCCTTTTCATTTTCGGCGGGGATGATCTGTGCATTCCCCTCGGCGGAAAATAACAGCGCGAAAAAGAATAAAAGGAATGAAGCAAAGCAACTTGATTTCATAGGGGATGAATCTGTGAAAATGTTGGAATTTTTAACGGCATGTCAGCCGTGATGAATTAAAGTGCAAAATTAGCAAATCTTTTTCAAATCAATGTGTAAAAGCAATAAAAGTTAGTTTTAAACTGATAAGGAGGTTGTGAAGTATAGAGATGAGGGGAATTATTTGGAGAGGGTATGAAAAATTAGTAATTTTGCCGTTATAATAAGAGTAATCTATAAACTATATGGGAACGTCAACAACCAACAATGCAGACAGACTGAAGGAATTAGGCACGGACAAGATATGGAGGCTGTTATTGAAGTATAGTCTTCCTGCCGTGGTCGGCACTGTCGTTATGGCAATCTATAATATTATCGACTCCATAGTGATAGGTCATGCCATAGACGATCCCAATGTCGTGAGCGGTATTGCCGTGACTTTCCCTGTCATGAACCTTGCCACGGCTCTTGGCATGCTGATAGGAGCCGGTTCGGCAACCAGAATAAGCATTGTCATGGGTCAGCAAAATAAAGAGCTGGCGGAGAAGATACTTGGAAATTCAGTGCAGCTTACCGTTATAATAGGATTATGCTATATCACGCTGTTTGCAATCTTCCTGACCCCGATTCTGAAAATATTCGGTGCTTCGGAAAATTCCCTTCCATACGCGCGCGAATTCCTGATGTGGGTGTTGCCGGGAATGGTGTTGATGAACCTTACCTTCTCCTATAATAATGTGATGCGTGCTACGGGCTATCCCGGCAAGGCTATGTATACCAATCTTATAGGGGCAGGATTGAACGCTATTCTCGCGCCGTTGTTTCTTTTCGGCTTTCATTGGGGCATCAAGGGGGCGGCGATAGCGACAGACATCTCGATGTTGATTACCGCTTTCTTCGTCATGTCTCATTTCTTTCAGAAAAAAAGCGAATTGCATTTTAAAAGAGGGACATTTAAATTTGACTGGCAGGTCATCAAATCGATTCTTTATATCGGCATGTCGCCTTTCCTGATAAATGTGGCTGGCTCGGGAATAAATGCCATAATCAATAATTCCCTTCTGAAATATGGAGGAGATGATGCAATTGCGTCGGTAGTGGTGTTCAATCGGTTTGTAACTATATTTGTAATGATCGTAATGGGCATTTGTCAGGGTATGCAGCCTATTTTGGGTTATAACTATGGGTCAAGAAAATTCAAGCGACTTTTTGCCACCCTGCGGCTTGCCATTATATGTGCAGTCATATTCACTACTACAGGCAGCCTGATCGGTGCGTTTAACCCAAGGATAATAGCAGGGCTTTTCATGCAGGATGCCCAGCAGATAGAGTGTGCGGTGAACTGTCTGAGAATAACGACCCTTACTTTCTGGATAGTTGGATTTCAGATTGTGGGAACCAACTTTTTCCAATCTCTCGGCATGGCAGGGAAGGCTGTTTTCCTATCCCTTACGCGCCAGATTATATTTATGATACCCATGCTTCTTATTCTTCCGCCACGCTACGGACTTGACGGAGTATGGAGCTGTTTCCCCGTGTGTGATTTTGCGGCTTCAGTAATCACCGGGCTTATGCTTGCATGGCAGATACGGAAAATAAAAAGGATGGAGATTTTGCCCTCGGCAGGGAGAGTTTGAGATAATAAAGCGGAAGAGAAAATAATTGATGAGAAGATGAAACTTGATTTCACTCCCATAGTCAGAAAAGGATTTGAGAAAATTGCATCGCGTACGGATAAGTGGGCTTCAGATAGTGATGAAATCCAGCGTGAGGTGTTACGCTCTTTGTTGAGCCGTGCTAAGGCTACCGAATTTGGCAGACGCCATGATTTCGAGGATTTGTCGCGTTCAGCCCACCCATATTCCAGATTTGCCTCTACGGTTGCCCCGGTCGTTTATGAAGACCTTCGTGCTGATGTTATGCGCATGATAAGAGGGGAACGAGATGTCCTATGGAGGGGGATCTGCCGTGATTTTGCCCAGTCTTCGGGCACTTCGGGAGGAAAATCAAAATATATTCCGGTTACTGCCGAATCCTTAAAGGGAAATCATTATCCCGGAGGCGCGGATTGTGTAGCCCACTATCTCCGGCAGGTAAAGGATAGCCGTCTTTTTGCGGGGAAGGGGTTCATATTGGGAGGCTCGTTTTCCAATACTCTTGACCTTCCTACGACGGGAAGTGTCCATGTGGGGGATTTAAGTGCCACATTGATCAACCGGATAAACCCACTTGCAAATTTTGTGAGAATACCGGATAAGAAGACCGCATTGCTCAGCGATTGGGAGGTGAAACTGCCTGCATTGGTTGAGAAGGCAAAGGATGAGGATGTAACTAATATCTCGGGAGTGCCCTCATGGTTCCTGACGGTGTTAAGGAGGATAATGGAAGCCAAAGGAGTGGAAACTATTCAGGAGGTATGGCCAAACCTGGAGGTCTTTTTTCACGGAGGCATATCTTTTGAGCCTTACCGCGATGAATATCGGCGTATAACGGATAGTAGCCGAATGCACTTTCTTGAGACGTATAACGCTTCCGAAGGCTTTTTCGCTGTTCAGAACGATATGGAAGAGGGGTCAATGCTTCTGATTATTGACAAGGATGTCTTTTATGAGTTTATGCCTGTGGAGGGTTATGACCGGCAGCCGCGCCCCATCTGGGAGGTGGAGAAGGGGAAGGTCTATGAGCTTGTCATTACTTCGAGCAACGGACTATGGCGTTATCGCCTCGGCGACACGGTGAGGATTGTCTCTACCTCTCCCGTGAAAATAACAATTGCGGGGCGGACCAGAAGTTTCATCAATGCCTTCGGAGAGGAACTCATGGAGGATAATGCTGAGAAGGGGATAGCAGCCGCCTGTGAACGCACGGGAAGCGCGATTCTAAACTATACCGCTGCTCCGGTGTTTGCCTCCGACGGAAGGAAAGGCCATCATCAATGGCTTATTGAATGGGAGACTCCCCCGACGGATTTAAAAGTCTTCTCAGAGGTGCTTGATGAGGAGTTGCGGAAATTAAATTCCGACTATGATGCCAAGCGATCACATTCCATATTCCTGGACGGTCCGGAGATAGTAACGGCTGCTGACGGACTGTTTGATGCGTGGCTGCGTAGTGCAGGAAGCCATAAGTTAGGGGGGCAGCGTAAGGTGGTGAGATTGAGCAACGACCGCGAAATGATGGAGAAATTACTTAAAATGATGAAAAAAACTGACTAATAATACTATATTAAGTTGAATTTAACATATTTTAATAATTTATATTATTAAGTTAGTAATAATTGGTTGTATTTTTGCATAATTATTAGAGCAAACCTCTATAAAGATTTGCCTATGGATCCTTAAAAATAAAGGATCTGCGAAGAGAGAAGACAAATAAAATAATAATAACCTAAATTATCAGAAATGAAGAAGATCATTACATTACTTATGGCATTGCTTATGCTTGCCCCGGCTTATGCCGATCTGCAGAAAAAGCTTGACAAACAGCTTGAAAAGGCTCAGGCTAAGGAGATGAAGGAGAAGAAGAAAGCATACGAGAAAGGTGGTTGGGAAATTATGGGCAGCCGCACAATGGATGTGGCTCTTCTGAAACATTACAGCAAGCTTAACGAGCTTGGTGATGACGGCTCTGTATTTGACGGAACAGCGCAGAATACAAAGTCAAAGAATGTTGCGGAGCAGATGGCAATCAACAATGCTACTATCAAATATGCTCAGAAGGCAGGCAGCACAGTTAAGGGTCGTGTAATCAGCGACATAATGGCTGAAGGCACTGCCGGTGAAGAGGAATTTGAAAAATTCTATGCTGCCTACGAGCGCCTCGTTGAGCAGAAAGTAAAAAACGTCCTGCTTCCAAGCTATTCTGTAATCAGAAAGATGCCTGACGGTACATACGAGATACAGTCGTTCTTCATTGTGGACGAAAGCAAAGCTCGCGTTGCTCGCCAGGCAGCTCTTGAAAATGCAATCCGTGAGACAGAACTCGCTCAGGAATATGCAAATAAAGTAAGAGATTTTGTTAACGCACCGGTTGAGGAATAATCAGTGGCGGTGTTTTAAAACCCTGCTTCGTCGGGAATAAATCTCACCACATGGAGAATGTCGGAGCGTGGCATCCTCCATGTGGCTTATTTATTTACTAAACATTATATCTATCTTGTGAGTATAACTGAATGAGATGGCATAGAGTCTCATTTTAACTAACAGAGTACATGAATTTCAGGAATATAACGATTTCATTATTGCTTCTTCCTGCCTTTGTGGGGAGTGCTGATCTGTTCGCAGAAAAGAAAAAGGAGGTTGCGGCTTCAGAGGTAGCCTCTGCTGCAGCCCAAAAGCGAGAGGAGTATTCTTTCAAGCAGAAAGTTACTCCCGTGAAACTTTCTCCTTATAATACGGTGGTTTATCTGATGTCTCCAAACAGTGTCTCCACTATGCGCGGAGATGAAATATATCATACCGGCAAGCAGCTTTTAACGCTATCAGTGATTCCCTCCGGAGTCAGCTATGGCATCATCGAGCGTGATAAGAAAGGACGTAATGATGCCGCTTTTTACAGCACCTTTGGCGTGTCTGAAAAAGTGGGATCTTATGATGTGAAAAAATATGGCGTTCCTACCGCTATGGTATACGCTCCTGATGCGAGAAAGCTTTATGTTGCAACCGACAAGGGATTGAAAGTGTTCGAGCCAAGAAAGATGACTCTCCTTGACAGTATGGATCTTCCATTCGTTCCTTCGGAGATGTCAATAAGCGATAATGCCTATTATCTTACTATTTCCGAGGGAGATAGAGTAGGAGTGATCAATCTTGAACAGAAGAAAGTGCGCCGCGACTGGAATTATGGAGTAAAGGTTACGGATATGACTTTCTCGGAGGGGAGTTCGCAGTTTGCTGTCCTTACCGAGGATGGCATTCTCAGCGTCTACGACACCCGTAACTTCAATATCAAGAATACGCTTGAAGATCTCGGGAGCGGCATAGCATGCGCCTTCAGCGGAGATGGAAAGTATATGTTTGTGGCAACCTCTCCGGAAAGCCTTGAAGTAATCAACCTTGTTCGTCCGACAGACAGAAACACAATTCCTATCGAGGGGGGGAATATTTCTGACATTGCTTTTATAAAGGATTCACAGGGCAATTCCCTTCTCGCATATACCGGGTTGATGTCAGTAAAGGCACGCAGAATCCAGAACCTCGAGCCGCACTTCAATAAGCTTATCTCTGATGAGGTGGACGAGATGATGGCAGAATGGCAGAAGATGATGCCCGGTGAAAGCATGGAGGAATATCGTGCCCGTGTGAATGATGAGACCCGCGCAAAACAGCGTCGTCTTTTCGAGGACGAGATCTCAACCCGACTTGCGGGCGACCTTCTTGCAAGCGCCACTATGAGTCTGGGCAGTTATGACCGCACTAATCAGGTGCTCGCCATTGATTTCTCCACTATGCCGACAATCTACCTTCCCGTGCCGGAGAATGATGTAACGTCGTTTAAGAGCGCCGGCGACCTTGTATTGTCAGATGTGCAATACGGTGTTATGCCGGATGATACTTTCGAAATTGTCTATGCTAAGGTTACTAATAAGAACGATGGCAAGACCTACGAATATAACAATCACGACCGCGTGGCAATGGATTTCATGGGTGGAGACGCTAACGTAGTCTCACTTGAAATTCTTCAGCAGCAACAGATGGAGGAACTGAAACTTCAGGAACTTAGAGAGAAGGTGGTAGAGGAGGCAAAAAGTGCCAGCACTATTTCAAATCATACCAACATATCGGTTGATTCTCGTGTAATTCCTGATTATGATGCCGATGGCAACAAGATCCTCAATTATCAGGTAAACTTTACATATCAGGTTGATCCTGAGTTCTCAGCCACGGAGGATTTCCCTCCCGGCAAATACCTTGTTCAGGAATCAGGAGCTGCAAACGCTATGCTTAAGATTGTAAAGGAGGCATTTGAGGGAGATTTGGCACAGTATCTCAAAGCGGGCAAGAAATTGAAAGTAGTGATTTCCGGCACGGCTGATGCAAGCCCTATCGTGCGCACAATCCCTTACAACGGTGTGTACGGTGATTTCGAGAATGAGCCTATTTATGAAAATGGCGACTTGACAGCAATCACGGTTACAAAGAGTGATGGCATCAAGGAAAATCGTCAGCTTGCATTCCTCAGAGCCGAGGGTGTGAAGGATTTTCTTCAGAAAAATGTTGATAAACTCAACGAGATGAATGCCGATTACACCATCAAGGTGGATGTGGCAGAAGGCAAAGGTGCGGAATTCCGTAGAATCACTGCCAATTTCCTCTTAGTTGACGTATTCTGATATACAATTGACAATCTATGTTATCACGTAAATTTTTAAAATATACTTCATTAGCCCTCCTTTTCGGAGGTGCTTCCTTAGCAGCATATTCAACATATCTTCCTGCGGGCATTGATGACCCGCAGGAACAGTCGGACATGACGCCGACTCAGAAGGCTGCAGCCCTCTATAAGATGGTGAAAGAGAAGCAGTATCAAGGCGCGGAGGAGGAGGAAATTTATAAATCCGCTCTTGAGGCATATAAAGAGGCATATTCCGCAATAACGGCTGACACGATAAGCGAAGGCTCATCTGAACAGTGCAAGCATATTCTTATTGACCTGAATCCTCTCCTGGCTAATGGCGCCATACATTTTTCGGTTAAAGGGGATGGAAAGACAATGGGTCAGTTCGCTAAGGCATACGTGGACACTCAGCTTCTCCCTCAGATGGGTTCAACCACCTTCCAGAGAGATAAGGATCTGTATCCGGCATTGGTTTATAGCGCCGCGTCCGGATGTTATAATCAGGGAGATCATGCGGGTGCGATAAGATATTTTGAGGAATATCTTAACACTGATGAGAAGAAGCAGCGTCAGCCGGTAGCCCTGTTCTACGGGCAGGCATTGCTCTCCACTCAGCAGGCTGCGCGGGGTGTTGAAAAAGTGGCAGCCTTGTCGGATGAGTTTGCTTCTGATTTCAATCTGCTCACCATAGCCCTTCAGTTGTGTATAGATTCAAATCGTCGTGATCTTATGCCGCAATTGCTTGAGCGTGCGCTTCAGGTGAAGCCGGATGATGAGCGTCTGTTGAATCTTCAGGCTTCTCTATATGAGGAACAACGTAACTATCGCGGGGCGCTTGATATCTACATGCAGCTTGAGGAAAAGCATCCTAACAGTATAAGTGTCAATGAGTGCGTGGCTCGTTGCTATTATAATCTCGGAACAAACTACTACAACCGTTCTATTTCCGAACTTGACGAGAAGGAGGCTTCCAAGCAGCGTCGCCAAAGTAACGCATATTTCTCAAGCGCTGCCGAGAAATATGAGGATCTGTCGGCAAATGACCCTACAAATGCGAAATATCTGAAGGCGATGGCTACCTCTTACGCTTGTCTTGGCAATAAGTCGAAAGTGGAGGGGATCAACACTCGTCTTGCCGCCCTCGGTCAGCCCACTACTTCGATGAATTCCATGCCTGTGCTTATGGGTGCGACAGGACAAGCTGCTTCATCAGCTCCCCGCAGCATCCCTTCTTATCAGGAATATGCTCAGGCCTACGTAACGGATCATCTTAAAAGCTGGATGAAACGTGGCGAGTTTGAAAAGACCGAGGATTACGAGAAAAGAGTGTCTCCGGAAAATATTCTCAAGGAGAGGGAACGCTTGAGCTCTATCATTGCCGACCGTTATCTGACTCAGTACGCCAATCAGCTGGCTATATCCGAGCTTAAGCTCCAGCCTTACGATGTTGATAATGAGACTTACGCGGTGGATTCTGATTTCGGACCTATCTATGTGAAGGTTCCGTTGAAGAATCAGGAGGCAGAGATTTTCAAGAATATGTGGGATCAGGTTCAGATACGTAATCCTAAATTCTTTGTCAAGAACGACCGTATTGCAATTTCCTCCATATCGTTCATTACCCCTTCTGGAAAGGAATATGCGTATAATGCCTCTAATAAAGTGCAGTATGAGGGTGATAAGATTGTAGATGTGGATGTGGCTGCTCTGATGGCAGATCTAGGTCCGAAGAAGGTGGATAAAGGTTCGGATCCCAAGAAAGTGCATAGAGTTACCTTGCAGAGCGATGTGGATAAGAACATACCCCATAATCCCACTACTAATACAAACACTGTAGCCCTTGTTATAGCTAACGAAGATTATGCCAAGGTTGTGGATGTTGCAGCCGCTATGCACGATGGAGAGATTTTTGCAAAGTATTGTCATGAGACTTTGGGTATTCCCGAGAATCAGGTTTTCCTCTATCAGAATGCTACTTATGGCGAGACTCTTTCTGCAATCAACAAGTTGCGTAACACTGTCAAGGCATTAGGAAATAATGTAGATATAATAGTGTATTATGCCGGACACGGTGTGCCTGACGAACGCACCAATGATGCCTATATGATGCCTGTGGATGCAGATCCTATGGTGATGGCAACCGCTTATCCCCTTAAGACCCTTTATAAGGAATTGGGAGATATGGGCGCCAATAATGTGATGGTGTTTATGGATGCATGTTTCAGTGGCGCTAATCGTGGCGACGGCATGTTGGCAGAGGCCCGTGGCGTTGTGCTGGTTCCGAAGAGCGCCGCTCCGGAGGGTAATATGTTTGTCCTCAGTGCGGCAAGCGGCAAGGAGACGGCACTTCCTTATAAGGAGAAAAATCATGGACTGTTTACATATTATCTGCTGAAGAAGCTTCAGGACTCCAAAGGCAACGCTTCTCTCAAGGATTTGAGCGATTATGTAACTTCAGAGGTAGTCAAGACCTCTTCCATGACTCTTAATAAGCCGCAGAATCCTACAATGACTTCATCAGGAGCTCTTCAAATGAAACTGGGAAATACAAAACTCCGCAAGTAATATTTATATGATTCGAATAAGGATAATATTGGCAATGGCAGTGCTTCTCTTTTTGAGTGGCACTGCCATTGCTGCCCCTGCACCGGGAATAAAGACTGTAAAGGGGGAATATACCTATTATGGAGATAAATCCTCATCTCCCGCGGAATGTAAGCAAAGGGCACTTGAAGGAGCGCGCCTGGATGCCTTATCTAAAGAATATGGCACCATCGTTACGCAGGACGTATTGCAGGCTGACAGAATTGGACCCAAAGGGGAAAGCAACAAATTTCTCTCTTTATCCTCAACAGAGGTGAAAGGGGAATGGATTGCTGATGACGGTGAGCCTGAATTTGATGTGTCGCTCGACAAGGAGGGTAATTTCGTAGTTACCTGCCGAGTGAAAGGGAAAGCGAGGGAGATCTCAAATGAGTCGGTAGATTTTAAAGCTCTTGTGCTCAGAAATGGGAACAAGGAGGGTAATGCATCTACGGAATTTCATGATGGCGATGACCTTTATCTTTATTTTACAGCCCCCACCGATGGCTATGTGTCTGTCTTCCTATCGTTGGAGGATGGCAACGTATATCAGATGCTCCCTTATCTGATGGATACTACAGGTGAGGCGAAGGTAAAAAAAGGATATGATTATGTCTTCTTTGATGCTTCAAAGGCTGAAGGCACATTTGGCACACCGGATCAGTTTAAGATTGCATGTGATGGAGAGGTGGAGTTCAACAAGATGTATGTGGTTTTCTCCCCTTCATATTTTGCCAAACCGGTAACACGTCCACGTGCCTCTATGGAGGAACTCCCTTCTCTTTCGGAGAATGATTTCTCCAAATGGCTTGTCAAGACCCGGAGAGCTGACCCGAGAATGGGTGTCAAACAGATGAATCTGAAGATCTATCCGAAATAATAACTAAAATTGACCCGTACCGATGAACTCAATTAAACGTATAATATTTGCTGCCACACTTTTAGGTGGTGTTGCGGCTATGTCGGCGCAGGCTCCTCAAAGTTATCAGGAATTCCGGAATTCTATAATGAATGATTATAATGACTTCAGGAAGACTATTCTTGAGCATTATGCCGATTTCCTGAACGGAACATGGCATGAGTATGAGCCAATGATGCCGCAGGTGAAAGATAAGACTCCCAAGCCGAAGGTAGTTCCAAAGGTAAAGGATATCAAGCCGGCTGCTCCTACAAAACTGCCGGAACCAAAACCTCAAGCCAAAGAACCGGAGAAACCTGTCAAACCGGTGGAACCGGCGCCCCAGGAGAAACCTAAAATGCCCTCCTCTCCCTTTGATGTGCCGAAACCGGTGACTCCACCGGAGGCTAAGGACGCAGTGCCTCCGACGTTGAAGGTTAAGCCTGATCTGGGAAGTCCTATTTTGGCAACCCTTCCGGAACTTCCGAAACCTGTAATAGAAGAGGAACCGGTAGAGCCGGATCAGCCCGCAGTTTCTGAGGTTCCTGAAGTTCCGAAAGTTCCTGAAGTCCCTGTTGTGCCTCAGGAGTCAAGGGAAGGTAAGGATCCTGTTATGTTCTACGGAATGGAGATACTTGTTCCTTCGGTAGATTTCAAGATTATGGAGAGCATGTCGACTGTCGGAGACTTCGCAAGAAACTGGAAGGTGATGGACGAGCAGAAGATGGCTGATAAGGTGCTTAAGGCGATAAAGCCTAAAATAAAGGATCTCGGCTTAAGTGATTATCTTGCTTACGAATTTCTGTGTGCCTATATGGATGCCAAATTCCCCGACATGGCAGCCGCTCCCAAGATGTCGGCAGTGCATTATCTCCTGACTAATCTTGGTTTTAACGCCCGCATAGCTCTGCTGACCAAGACCGGCGACCCCATCATTCTTATGCCTTCCAAACAGAATCTTTACGGAAAGGTATTTATGAATATGGGAGGTGATAAATATTACGTAATGTCTGCGCCCGGCGTAAGTGTGATGGGACAGACCATAGCGACTTGCGACCTTCCGAAGGTAGCAAACGGTGGTAAGAAATTTGATTTCCGAATCAATGGACTTAACTTGCCGGTTAAGGAGCATCCCTTCAATATTTCTTATGGAAAGCTGAATCTTACAGGCACGGTTAATGAAAATTTGATGCCCATCGTCTATCGTTATCCCCAGATGGATACTGCTGATTTTGCAGAGAGCTGTCTTGATGAGGGTTTGCGTAAGAAGATAGTGGAACAGGTGAAGGAGCAATTGGGTGGAATGGACAAGCTTGCTGCAACCAATGAACTGCTTCAGTTTGTACAATCCGGCTTTAAGTATGCTACGGATGATGCATTTCATGGATTTGAAAAGCCCTATTTCTTTGAGGAAAATCTCTTCTACCCGAAGAACGACTGTGAGGACAGGGCTATTTTCTACACTTATCTTTTGTGGAATGCTTTGGGGGTGGAGAATCAGCTGTTATTCTATCCCGGACATGAGAGTGCCGCGGTAGCTCTGACTAATGAAATCGGCGGAACAAGTTATGAGAGTAACGGAAAGCGTTATTATATTTCCGATCCGACATTCATAGGTTCCATAACAGGACAGTGTATGCCCCAATACACCACAACGAATCCGAAGATTGATCTTTCCTTACCGAATGAGTAACTGAAAGACATACGCTATTCCAAAAGGATGTATCAAAATTAAGATACATCCTTTTTTCGTAATGCCTGGTAAGATTTTTCGTAATGCTTGGGAGGGGATTGTTCCGCAATCCCGCTATGGAGTAAGATGTAAGTTAGTGGTTTTTAAGATGCTGAATAAAGTAAAATAAGATAAAATATAGAAATTAGGAAAAAAGTTGATAAAATATTTGCGGGGAAAGAAAAAAACACTTAACTTTGCACTCGCAAACCGACAGAGAGCACAACGCTCACGGAAAGCACTGGAGAGATGGCAGAGTGGTCGATTGCGGCGGTCTTGAAAACCGTTGAGGGTCACACCTCCGGGGGTTCGAATCCCTCTCTCTCCGCTATAAAGCCTGATTATCAGGCTTTTGTTGTATATACACCCAATTTCACACCCGGTTTTGGGCGCAAGATTGGGTGTTTTGTTTGGCTCCGATCCATTCGCTGCGAAAAGCAATGTGTAAAGTGCGTTTATATCCTGAATAAATCGGGTCGAGGGGTTTCCCCTTGCAAAGGTGTTTAAAGTCGGACAGAAGCAACGTGAATGTCTGACAAAAACACATCTTGCAGAAACGCTTGAATTGGAAGAACTATAAAGCGTTACATTTGAAGCAACCTTGTGGACAGGTTTTCACACATATATTACATCCGATACAGTTGCGATAAGTTATCATCGCGTGTTTGTGCCAGAGGAAACCAACTTTCCTTATCGCATGTTGAGGACAAGCCTCAACGCATTTCCAACATGCTGTACATTTGCGTGGTGAGAAGGAGGGGCGTTTTACTGATTTTTGCATTTGGAAATTAGATTTTAGTCTTTTAATATGAGTGCATCATATAGATCGTGGAATCGTTTGCGCAGATACTTGACTGCATAATGTTTTCGTGAAAGTAATGTAGCTGCCGGGATTCCGGTGGCTGATGAAATCTCTTTTATTGCCATCCCGTCAAAAACGGTGAGGCAGAAAACCTCACATTGTTCGGGAGGCAATTCAGATAATGCGAGGTCAAGCTCCTGCCATACGAGTTTCCTAAGCAAAACTGTATCAGGTGCATCCTGCGGACTACAGAACAATGTTTGGGCAATATCCTCGCATACCGTGTCTTCTGTATCCAAGGAAACCTCTCTCTTTTTTCGCCAGAAATTTAATATTGAGTTACGAGCCACCTTGTACAGCCATGAGGAAATGCGTTCTATTTCAGACAAGCCGTCATCTGATGTACGTGCAAGTTGATAGAATACATCCTGAAGAATGTCTTCTGCATCCTCATAGCTGCTTACTTGAGACCGAATATATCCCAGCAGATGCTGTATGAACTCACGACGTTCCTCGTCACTCATCTTGTGCCAGTGATTCCGCCAGTCCTCACGATTATGACGGATTGCATAAAGACTTCCTAATCCAAGAAATAACGGGATAATGAATCCACTGCTCAGAAGTTGTCCAAGAAAAAATAGACCGGCTCCCTGAAGGAATGTGATGGCTTTAAAACCACAGATTGTCGTAACAATACCATTCCATAATGCCATTATACTAAGCCCAGCCAATATCGGTACGGCAATCAGGACAAGAAGGACTGTAAATATTTTAAAGGTTCTTTTCATCTTTAAAAGTTATTAAGTTTTATGTTTCTAAGAGCTCTCTATCTCTTAAGAAACATGACGCCCTAAAATATTTTAAGAGCAAAAAAATTCCTGTTGTAGAGAAATTGGCTCGTGATAATGACTGGCGTGTATATAAAATTATACAAATGAGTTGGAGTACAAAAATTCTAAGTTCTGAAAATTTGTAAGTTACAGAGAAAAGTTACAATTAGGAGACAAATACTATATAG